>JAFAUV010000420.1 GCA_019243075.1 Bradyrhizobium sp. | reverse complement strand
TGCTGCTCCGCTGACGTTTCTTCTTCGATTTTGACGGATAATTTCTTGGCCTTTCGGCGGAGCCTTGGCAAGCGGTGAAATATTCCGCGGCGTGAGATAGGTATGCGCGGAGCGAACGACTTGCGCTGAGCCGCCGCCACACACTCGCAGTCGTCGCCCGGCTTGACCGGGCGATCCAGTATTCCAGAGACGATAGCGTTCAACCGAGAGGTCTCTGGAATACTGGGTGCCCCGGTCAAGCCGGGGCACGACAGCAGAGAGAACAGGAGGCAGCATTCTCGCGGCATGATTTGCCCGAGTTGTGCATCAACATCGTCCCTCGAAACTTGGAGGGCACAGGGAGTGCCGGTGCTCGAACGCACCCGCAGCCTCCTGTGCATGGGTAGAAAGCACAGGAGTTAGAAACCACAGGTACGCCGAAACATCGGCACTCCCTGCGCAATGGTTTAAGGCTTATGCCGCGCTCTCCCCGGTGTACCGGGCTTTGTAGCCACCGTCGTCCGTGAAATCGTCCACGAACTTGACCCCAGCGTCGGGGGGACAGGACCACGCGGTTTTGCCGCATGCACCGGCCGCGCTCGTCTTGCGCGCCAACGCATCCATCGCATCCCTGCCCACGTGTCGTGACGATCGCGAAACGCCCCTCGTGCGGGCGGGACGCGCCAACAGAGGCCACTGATTTGCCCGGCGAGGCAAGCGCGGCGGCTGCGACCGATTAACACGACGGGCAAAACGCGCATGGCGGCTATGTGCGGGCGCGCGGTTCGTAGGGCGGTTAGCGAAGAGTGATTGTAGGGGGGCAAAGCGCAGCGTGCCCACCCTTGAGCCGAAATCGTTGATTGATGGTGGGGCACGGCGCTTGCGCGCACCCTGCGGCATCGCACCCTACTCCGCGGCCATCTGCCGGGGCGCGGGCGGCGGGCTGGCGAGGTCGGCGATAAGCTCTGCGTGGCGCTTGCCGGCTTCCTCGGCCGCTTTTTCCTTCACCGGGCCATAGCCGCGGATGCGGTCGGGCAGCTGCAGCAGTTCGAGCGCGGTGTCTGCCGTGACCGGCGACAGCGAGGCGAGCACGGCGGCGACGTCGTTCTCGTAGGCCGCGATCAGCTCGCGCTCCAGCTTGCGGTCGGGGCTCTTGGCAAAGACGTCGAGCGCGGTGCCGCGCAAAAAACGGAATCTGGCGAGCATGCGAAATACAGTCAGCATCCACGGGCCGAACGCGCGCTTCAGCGGCCGGCCCAGCGCGTCCCTGCCCCCGCCGAGGATCGGCGGCGCCAGGTTGAAGGAGAATTTGAAGTCGCCTTCGAACTGGTCGCGGAGCTGCTGCTCGAATTTGCCGTCAGTGAAGAGGCGCGCGACTTCATATTCGTCCTTGTAGGCCAGCAGCTTGGCGTAATTGATGGCGACCGCGCGCGGCATCGCCTCGCCATAGCCGCCTTTGGTCGCGGCATCGCGCACCTGCTCGACCAGCTTGCGGTAGCGCGACGCGAGGCGCTTGCTCTGATAGCCGGTGAGATGCGCACTGCGATGGGCGATGATCTCGTCCAGTGTCATCGCCTCCAGCGACTTCGGCGCATGGGCCTCGTCCTGGCCTTCCATCATCGCCTCGAGCTTCGCGGGATCATGCGCCGCGAGGCGCCCGAGCCGGAACGCCTGGGTGTTCATCTTGATGGAGACGCCGTTGACCTCGATCGCCCGCTCGATCGCATCCGCCGACAGCGGCAGCAGCCCCCTCTGATAGGCACAGCCCATCATCATGATGTTGGTGGCGATGCTATCGCCAAGCAGCACTTCGGCCGGCCTGGTGAAGTCGATAAAGGAGGACTCCTTGCGCAGCGCGTTTTCCAGCACGCTGTCGATCTTGCGGCTCTGGAAGTTGAAGTCGCGGTTCAGGATGAAATCCGCGGTCGGAATCAGGTGGCTGTTGATGATGCCAACCGTGCGGCTGGACTCGCACAACGTCATCATGTCCTTGGAGCCGGCGACCACTTCGTCCGCCGCCAGCACGAGGTCGGCGGTGCCGGTGACGATGCGCGAGCAGGTGACGTCAGCGGTGTGCTCGGACAGGCGTACGTGGCTCAGCACCGCCCCGCCCTTCTGCGCGAGGCCGCTCATGTCGAGGATCATGCTGGCCTTGCCTTCGATATGGGCGGCCATGCCCAAAAGTGCGCCGATGGTCAGCACACCGGTGCCGCCCACCCCGGCGACGGCGATGTTATAGGGCCGCTGCAGCGCGGGAAACGGC
>JAFAUV010000402.1 GCA_019243075.1 Bradyrhizobium sp. | reverse complement strand
AAACACGTTGGCGAAGCCGCGAATCAAAAACACCTTTTGCCCCGCCGCATGGGCGAGGCTCGGCAAGCTCAATGCGGCCGACAAGGCGAATGCCGCGGTCAGTCGAAGCAAATGTCTCACGGAAATAGGCGCCAATTCCCTGTTGCGGTGCATAATTGCAAGCGGGGGTGGCGCGTCAAGTCATCGGATCGTGATCTGACATGGTCAACGAAAAACGTCAGGGAACTGCGTTATTTTTGCCTCACTTACAACGCTTCCAGCACGGCTTTTGCGATATCGGCTGTGCCGTTTCTCCCGCCGAACTCCATCGGCCTGATGCCGCCGGCATAGGCCCGATCGACCGCGCGCTCGATCCGCTCGCCGGCCTCGGCAGCGCCTTGAGGCCATGCTTGTCGGCGAGCCAGTCCAGCATCATGGCGGCGGAGAGGATCATGACGGTCGGGTTGGCCTTGCCCTGGCCCATGATGTCGGGGGCGGTGCCGTGGCAGGGCTGGAACACGGCATAGCGATCGCCGATGTCGGCCGACGGCGCCATGCCCATGCCCCCGATCAGTCCGGCGGTGAGATCGGAGAGGATGTCACCGAACATGTTCTCCATCACCATGACGTCGAAGTCCCACGGCCGCTTCACCAGCAAGGCCGAGCAGGCATCGACATAAAGGCGGTCCGCCTTCACTTCCGGATGACGTTGAGCGGCCTCATCGAACATCTCGCGAAAGAATGCGAAAGCCTTGAAGACGTTCGCTTTATCGACGCAGGTCAAAGCGCCGGGCCGGCCGCGCCTCTGGCGCCGCTCGGCAAGCTTGAAGGAAAACTCGAACAGCCGCTCGGAGGTCCTGCGGGTGATGAGGAGAGTCTCCCGTGCATCCTCATGCCTCACCACGCCCTTCCCCATCGAGGCGAACAGGCCCTCGGTCGACTCCCGGATCACGACGAGATCGATGCCGCGCGCGTCCGCGCCGACGATCGGGCTCGGCACGCCCGGGATCAGCCGCGCCGGGCGCACGCCGGCATAGAGATCGAAGTGAAAGCGCAGTTCGACCTGCGGCATAATCTCGGTGTTGTCGGGGTAGCGCACCGACGGCAGCCCGCAGGCGCCAAGCAGGATCGCATCCGCCTCCTCGCAGAGGCGGATGGTGGAATCCGGCATGGACTTGCCGGTCTCCTGGTAATGATTGGCGCCGGCCGGCGCGTCGGTAAAGCGGAAGCCGAGGCCGGATTTGGCCTCGACCTTGCGCAGGATTTCCAGCGCCGGCGCCATCACCTCGGGGCCGATGCCGTCGCCGGCAAGGACGGCGATGTGAAATGCGTTGTTCGCGGACATGGCTTCCCTGTTCGAATGATAGTATCCGTCCTTGCGAGCGGAGCGGAGCAATCCAGAATTTCACAGCGGATGCAGTCTGGATGCTCCGTCTCTCGCTACTTGGCAAGCAGAGGCGGATGGAAACTTACGGCGTCAGCACGGCGCGACCGACAAGCCTGCCCTTTTGCAAATCGAGCAGCGCGTCATTGGCCTTGGCCAGCGGCATGGTCGTCACTGGGATGGGCGGGATCTTGTTGGTGCGGACGAGATCGAGTAGCTCGCGGGTTTCCTTGAGATTGCCGACATAGCTGCCCTGGATGGTGACGGCCTTGATCGGGATCAGCGGCAAGGCCCAGGGCGCGCCGCCGCCGAACAGGCCGACGATGATGAGCTTGCCGCCCTTGGTCAGGCAGTCGAAGCCGAGCTGCGTGGTCTGGGCATTGCCGACCAGGTCGATCACGGCGCGGATCGGCCCGCCAGCCTTTTGCGCGAGCTGAGCCAGCGCGTCGGGCGCCTGGCCGTCGACGGTTGCCAGCGCGCCGGCCTTTTCCGCGGCTTCGCGCTTCTTCGCATCGATGTCGACCACGATGGCGCCCTTGCCGCCCATGGCCTTGAGCAGCGACAGCGCCATCAGGCCGAGGCCGCCGGCGCCAAAGATCACGATCGGCGTGCCGAGGTCGTTTTCGACCTTCTTCAGCGCCGAATAGGTGGTGACGCCGGAACAGGCGTAAGGCGCGGCCGTGACCGGATCGAGGCCCTTCAGATCGATCAGATATTTCGGATGCGGCACCGTCATGTAGTCCGCATAGCCGCCGTCGCAATAGACGCCGAGCGCGTTCGGCTTGACCGCGCACATGTTCTCGTCGTCGGCGAGACAGGTCGGACATTTGCCGCAGCCGAGCCAGGGATAGGCAAGTGCGACAGTGCCGACCTCCAGGTCCCCCTTGTCGCTTTCGTTCACCTCGGGCCCGAAGGCGACGATCTCGCCGACGGTCTCGTGCCCCATGGTCCGCGGCAACGACACGCCGCGGTCCTTCAGCGAAAGCGGCTTGCGGCCATGGCCGAGCTCGTAGCCGCCTTCCCAGATGTGCAGGTCGCTGTGGCAGACCCCGGCGGCCCTCACCTTGATCAGCACCTGCGTACCGAAGGGCTCCGGCGTCGGCTGATCGACTTCCTTCAGTGGGGCGTTGAAATCGACGACCTGAAAACTCTTCATGACGTTTACTCCCGGACCTTTTCTTTCGTT
>JAFAUV010000381.1 GCA_019243075.1 Bradyrhizobium sp. | reverse complement strand
CAGCATGATCTTCGGCGTGATCGAGAGCGCACGGGCAATGCCGACGCGCTGCTTCATGCCTCCCGACAATTCCGACGGCCGCTTGTGCTCGGAGCCGGTGAGGCCGACGAGATCGATGAATTTCTGTGCGTGCGCCTTCACCTTGGTGCGATCCCAGCTCCGCCATTTCGAGGTCACGGCATAGGCGACATTGCCGAGCACCGTCCGCCACGGCAACAGCGCATGGCTCTGGAAGATCACCGCACGGTCGAGGCTGGTGCCCTCGATCGCCTGCCCATCCACGATCACCGTGCCCTCGCTCGGCTCGTCGAGGCCGGCAAGGATGTTGAGCACCGTGGTCTTGCCGCAGCCGGAATGGCCGATCACGCAGGCGAACTCGCCGCGGTCCATCGACAGCCAGAGATTTTCGAACACGGCCGTCGTGAGGCCGCCCGCACCCGGATAGCGCTTGGCGATGCCTTCGACGGAGATGAACCGATCGCTCACCGTGCCCTACTCCGGAAACGTGACGAGGCGCGCAAGTCGCGCCAGCGCCTGGTCGAGCACCATGCCGACCAGCCCGATCAGGAAGATCGCGATGATCACGTTGGTGATCGAGAGATTGTTCCACTCGTTCCAGACGAAGTAGCCGATCCCGGTGCCGCCGACCAGCATCTCGGCCGCGACGATCACGAGCCAGGCGATGCCGATCGAAATCCGCATGCCCGTCACGATGGTCGGCGCCGCCGCCGGCAGGATCACGGTGAAGGCGCGCCTGATGGTGCCGACCTCGAGCGTGCGCGCGACATTGATCCATTCCTGGCGCACGCCGGCGACGCCGAAGGCGGTGTTGATCAGCATCGGCCAGACCGAGCAGATGAAGATCACGAAGATCGCCGACAGGCCGGAGTCCTTGATGGTGTAGAGCGCGAGCGGCATCCAGGCGAGCGGCGAAATCGGCTTCAAGATCTGGATGAACGGATCGAGCGCGCGGCTGATGAGCGGCGACATGCCGATCAAGAAGCCGAGCGGGATCGCGACGATGACGGCAAGGAGATAGCCGAGCCCGACGCGGGCGATGGAGTAACCGAGCTGGATGCCGAGCCCCTTGTCGTTCGGCCCGTTGTCGTAGAACGGCCGCCTCAAGTGCTCCCACAATTTCGCGCCGACATCCGACGGGCCCGGCATCGCCGATTTGCCTTCGGTGGCGGTCGCACCCATCAGCCTGGCATATTCGGGGCTCATACTTCCGACCGCTGCGGTCGAGCGGGTGGCAAGCTGCCACATCGCGAGGAACACTGCGAACAGCGCCACAGAGACGATAGCGGCACGAAAGCGAAGGCTCATCTCCTCACGACGCCTTCCTGATCTTGAAGCCGGCGAGATAGTCGTCCGGCTTGTCCGGATCGAATGAGCGGCCCATCACCGAGAATGATTTGTACGAGTGCGCGGGCGGCGCGAGCCCCATCTCGGCCATCAGCTTCCTGGTGTCGGTGGCGAGATAGATCTGCTCGGCGATCATCTTGTAGTCGACGTCACCCTTGATCTGGCCCCAGCGCTTCATCTGGGTCAGCATCCAGACTGCAAAGGACTGCCAGGGGAACGGATCGAAATCGACGCGCCTGGCGTCGGTCTTGACGTTGCCGAGACCATCGGCATAGGTGCCGGTCAGGACCTGCTCCAGCACCGTCGTCGGCGCGTTGAGATAGTTCGCTGGTGCGATCGCTTCGGCGATTTCCTTGCGGTTCTCCGGCTTCGAAGCATAGCTGGTGGCATCGACAATCGCGCGCGTCAGCGCCGCAAACGAGTTCGGCGCGCTCGTGATGAAGTCCTTGCTCGCGGCAAAGCTGCAGCAGGGATGGCCGTCCCAGATTTCCTTGGACAGGACGTGCAGGAAGCCGACACCGTCATAGATCGCGCGCTGGCAGATATTGTCGGGCGCGAGGAAGCCGTCGATGTTGTCGGCGCGCAGGTTCGCCACCATTTCCGGCGGCGGCACCGAGCGCAGCTGCACATCGGCATCGGGATCGACGCCGTGCTCCGCCAGATAATAGCGCAAGAGGTAGTTGTGCATGGAATAGTCGAAGGGAATGGCGAACTTCATGCCCTTCCAATCCGCAGGATTCCGCTTGTCCTTGTGCCTGAGGGCCAGCGTGATGCCCTGCCCGTTGATGTTCTCGATCGCGGGCACGGCGAAGGGAACGGCGTTCGATCCGAGGCCGAGCGAGATCGCGATCGGCATCGGCGCCAGCATGTGGGAGGCGTCGTATTCCCTGTTGATGGTCTTGTCGCGAACCACGGCCCAGCCGGCGGTCTTCACCACCTCGACATTGAGGCCATGCTTTGAGTAGAAGCCGAGCGGCGCGGCCATGATGATCGGCGTCGCGCAGGTGATCGGAATGAAGCCGACCTTGAGATCCTTTTTCTCCGGTGCGCCGGTGTCGGCGAAGGCCTCGGTCGCGGTCCTGATCGGGAAGAATTGCGACAGTGCCGCGAGCGCGGTCGCAGCGCCAACCGATTTCAGGAACGCCCGCCGTGCGGCATCCCTGGGGAATACCGCTCGCATGACGGCGGAGGCGACGACGCCCGCATAGCGCTTCTCATCGCTCGCCGCCGGCTCGCAGCGTAGCGCGCGGCCGCACTCGTCATGCTCGGGCGCGGGATGATGCCGACCGCAGACACAGCCGTGGCGTGTCAGCCTGCGCTCGACATCGAAGGGACCATCGAATGTGGACATCTCTTGCGCCCCTTTGTCGCACCCGCGCCGAAGGCCCGCTGCTGCCCGGACTTTCGGCGCCGGGCAGCAACAAAACATGCAGGTTCTATGCCGCCTTGCTGGTGGCGATGGCGGCGGTCGGCAGGCCTTCGTCGATCGGCAGCGACGGGTCGCGCGACCATTCGTTCCAGGAGCCGAAATACATCCGCACATCCTTGACGCCGGCATTCTTCAGCGCGAGGAACGTGTTCGACGCACGCGCCCCCTTGAAGCAGTAGAGATAGACGGGCGTATTCTGGCTGACGCCGACGGTGGCGCATTCGGCCAGGATTTCGTCCTTGGACTTGAAGCGCGGGCCTTCGGCGGTCGGCTTCATCATGCGGTACCATTCGAGCCAGACCGCGCCGGGGATGCGGCCCTTGCGCGGGCAGAAATCCTTCCCGTACGGAGAGGAGCTTTCGCCGATCCATTCGTCGACGTCGCGCACGTCGAGGATGGCAATGCCGGGCTTGCCGACAGCCGACAGCATGGTCTTGGCGTCGATCAGGATATCGCCCGCTTCGGGAACGATCGAGAAGCCGGCCTTCGCCGGCGTCGGCACGTCCTTGGTCACGGGCAGGCCCGCCGCTACCCAGGCATCGATGCCGCCATGCAGCACTTTCACCTTGGGATAACCGAGCATGATCAGGAGATAGTAGCCACGGCAGGACTGGCCGAAGCCGGAGTTCATCGACTGCTCGTAGATCACGGCCGTTTCCTTGCCCGAAAGCCCGGCCGCGCCGAAGGCGTCGGCGAATTTGGTCTTGAGCTCGTGCATGCCCTCGGGCGTCGATGTCGCGAGATAGGTAAAGATTTCATGGACGTTGACCGCGCCGGGCAGATGACCGGCAGCGTAGGCGGCGGGATTGCGGGTGTCGATGACGACACACGGCTCTTTCTTGATGAGTTCGGCGAGTTCGCTGGCAGTAATCAATACGTCCGTCATTGGCAGCCTCTCCGTTGAGGTGGTTGGTGGGACTTGGGTGGACTCTGGAAACTCAGGGCTCCGCCAGCATCTTGCGAAGCTGCTTGGTGGCGGGTGTCACGATCGCGACGAAATAGGCCTCGCGCAGCCGGCGCTGCGCGCGGTGGCTCCTCTGGTAGCCGCGCGCGCCGCAATGGAGCATCGCCGCATGCGCGGCGGCGACGCTCGTCTCGCCGGCCCGCAGGCGAAGCGCGACCACCTTGCGCCAGTAGCTGTCCTCCTGGTTGTACGGATCGCGCGCGAGCGCCATGGTCTCGCGCTCCAATTCGCCGAACAGCTCCTTGAAGTGCACGGGCTGCTGCGGCAGATGGCGGTTGACATGGCCGAGCGGGCCGTCGACCTCGTCCATGATGGCGACGCAGTCCTTGATCAGCCCGAGCGCCATGCCGAGCTGGAGCAGGATGAAGCCGGCGCGAATCTTCTTCACGAAGGGCGCGGCGCGATCGGCGAGGATCAGCTCGTCCGACACGAACGCGTCGCGGAACTGCACACCATAGGTGCCGGTCCCGTCCATGGCGAGGAACGGCTTGCATGGCGTCAGCGTCACCGCGGGATCGGCGCAATCGGCAAGGAACATCACGAGCTCGCCGGGCGCATCCTCGCGCTCGAAAATCGTTCCGAAGAAGTGATCGCGGCCGAGATTGGAGACCCAGGGCAGCGCGCCGCGCACGACATAGCCGCCTTCGACCTTGCGACCCTTCAATTTCATCTTCTCGATGCCGAACAAGGTCTTCATCGGGTTCGACAGGCCGGTGCCGCCGAGAATCCTGCCGCTTGCAAAGCCGTCGCCGAAGCGCGCAGCGAGCTTCAGGTTGCAGGAGTTGCCGACGTACCAGACCAGCGTGTTCTGGCACCACGCCATGAAGGCGGTTGCGCCGCAGACTTCGCCGATCGCCGCCATCGCCTCGATGGCACAGCGCAGATCAGCCGGCCCCTCATGCGGAAGGTGACTAGACCAGGCGCCGGCCTCGCCGAGACGCCGCAGCACCTCGGCGGGATAGACTTCGCCCTGATCGATCGCCGGCGCCAGCGGCGCCAGCTGTTTGCGCGCGATGGTCGCTACCTCGTCGGCGAGAGACGGCGCCGACTGATCGAAAGCCTCGACGCGCGATACAGCTGAAGATCCCGGGGATCCCATGTGGCACTCCTCGCCGATGTTTTGCCGCTTGCCCTAGATGCCGACCTCGAGATTGACCGGCCGGCTGAAGGTGTTGGCGACCGGCGACCATTTCTTCACATGGGCGACCAGCGCGCTGATCTCGTCCGGCGAGATGCCCTCGCATTCCATGTCGACCTTGACCCGCACATCGGTGAATCCGACCGGCTTCTCGGAGGTGTCGCCGGT
>JAFAUV010000348.1 GCA_019243075.1 Bradyrhizobium sp. | reverse complement strand
AGCGCGCCATAAGCCGAAAACCATCGCGCAGGGAATGTCGGTTGCTTCGACGTACCTGTGATGACTTGCGTGCGTTCTTTCCATCCATTTGCACGCAAAGGCTAGCGGGTGCGTTCGTGCACCGGCATTCCCTGCGCCCTCTGAATTTTCGAGGGCAACGACGATGCAAGCCTCGGGCAGATCGTGCCCGGGAAACGCGAACGCTCGCCGCAGCTCCAGCAAGAACGGCAGGGTGGGCAAAGCGAAGCGTGCCCGCCCTGCGCAGCGCGGCTGCAGGTGCTGTTTGACATTCGAATAGGAAAACGCAGCGAGGCCCTCGCCGCCCCTCGCTATCTCTGCCTCACGATGGCCCCTGCCCGCGCTCAACTCGGACACGCCGGCGCCCAACTTGCAACCCGCGCGTTCACCATAACCCGCGCAAGGAAAAACGGCTGCGACCGCATTTGCCGGCTCACCTTGCGCCGCGCTGGTTACGCGTAGAGGCGCCCGAAGGAAGCGCGGGCGTCATGCCCGCGCTTCCCTTTGGCCGTAACGAAATCCGGACGCGGCAAGCAAACATCGGACTCTGCAAATTTGCCGTTGAGAACAGTCGTTGATCGATCCTGTTTTGGCAGGCCGGGTGCGGCGTTTTGAAGCCATCGAGATCGCGCCAACCGTACTTGCCCGGGTTCCCGATTTAAGAAAATCGATACCTTTGAGCCGTAACTTGCCCTCGGGGATTTTTGCCCGAACCAGCGATTTTCAGATTCTCTTAGCTTTTCGCCGCTTTAATCGCGCATGGAATGAACTTGGTCGCGCGCTTTGCGCCGTAGCCCCGGTTGGGCGGTCGGGATCGGAGCGGTTGCGGCCGGGTAGTGTCCCATCCCGCGAGGCCCCCCTTGTCCGTCGAACGATTGAAGCAGCGCGCCGTCAACATCGCCTGCCAGGGAAGCCACACGCTTGATCGCTGGTACGATCCGCAAGGCGAGCTCCGCACGCTCGCCTCGCCGAAGCAGTCCGTGGGGGCTCCTCCATGAGCGAGGGCGAACAGCGCGCCGGACCGCGGGTCAGGTTCGAGCAGGACGTGCCGGCGCAGATGATGGCAATCGACGGCACCTGGCGGCGCGATTGCGTGATCGAGGACGTCTCCGATGGCGGCGCCAAGCTGACGGTCGGCGATTCCATCAAGGGCTTGCATATTTCGGAATTTTTCCTGGTGCTGTCCTCCAGGGGCCTCGCCTACCGGCGCTGCCAGTTGGTCTGGGTCAATGGCGACAGGATCGGCGTGTCCTTCATCAAGCGCAGCCGCGCCATGAAGCGACAGGCAGACGCCGCAACGCGGAGCTAAGGCTCCGCGCTTCCGTCAAATCGGATCACGCTTCGGCTGGCTAATAGCACCAGCGCGGATCGGCCTGCACATACTGACCGTTGGGATAGCGGTAGTAGCAATTGCCCTGTGCCAGCCAGTAGCCGGGCCGCGACGCCGCCGTGGCGCCGGCAATGGCGCCCGTGGCGCCGCCGACGACGGCACCGGCCGCCACGCCGCTGGCCCGTCCGGTCAGGAGGCCGCCGAGCACACCGCCCACGATCGCGCCACCGACCGCGCTCGCGGCCGGATCCGGCGGAGGCGGCGGGGGTGGCGGCGGCGGATAGGCAGCGGCCGGAGGCGGAGCATAGGCCGCATCCGCCGGCGCATCGCCATAAGCAATGTCGTCGGCGAAATCCTCGGAGATATAGGTCGGCGGGCCTTCCATCGGCTGCGGGTAGAAGTACCAGACGCCGCCGACATCCCACCAGTAGCCCATGCGGCCGTTGTGCATCTCATGGCGCCAGTGCCCGCCCTCCCAGGCGAGATGGCCGCGATAGGGATGGCCGCCGAACATGCGCGACGGGATCGGGCCGCCATGCACCACATGGGCGCCCGGACGCGGGCCGGGTCTCGCCGCCGCCGCCGGCGGCCTGCCGCCCGGCGGGCCCTTGTCATGCGGCTCCTGGGCATTCGCCGCCAGAGCATAAACCGACAACAGCGAAACCAAGGGAAGGACGATCCTGGATCGGCTGGATGCGCTCATTCGCAAAACCCCTTTGTGGCCGTTGCCGCAGGCGCCGATCGGCTCCCCGGCACCGAAACGCTCAAACGCGATTTTTTCGCGCCGAATGACGACGCCGCCAATATTGCTGACGGGCTCGTGGCGACTTGTCTTGTTACAAATCCGTAAGATCGCGACAATTTTGCGTCCGCTTCGAGCCCTGAAAAGCTTGACCGAATCGCATCGCGGCTCGCTCGGGCCTATCGCGCAGGCTCGATCACGTTGCAATTGGTGCGCCCTGACATGACGCAGTCCTGCAACTTGCTGGCAGCGGTCAGATCACGCGCGAGCCAGAGGCCGACCGCCAGCAGCACGACGGCGATGACGAGGCCGGCAATCGCGCCATTGCGGTTTTCCGGCTCGTGGTGTTGCTGGTCGTTCTTTTCGGGGTCGGGCATTTGGCGCGGGTGTCCAGTGCAGCGGCAGCGCGCACTTCTACCATGACCCGCATGCGGAGCGTTACGCCTGACGGGTAGCGCCGGGTTGCGTCGAGAGGCGGTGGCTCATCGGCTGGGCGTGGCTCACCCGCCGACAGGTCGTGACGATGCCGACCGAGCGCAGACACCGCCAGTCAGCCCCGAGCGCGGGGTTGGAGACGGGCGTCGGATAGGCAAGGCCGATCGAAACCGCAACCGCGGTGCAGGCCAGTACCGACGCGATCAGCATAAAGGCTTTCCTATTCCGCCAGGGTCCGGTCATTGCGGTCACTCCCGTTTGGACGCGCGGAACATAGGCCCCCGCGGGCAATCGCCTTGTGATCGAAATCACATGCGATCAAATTCCGCAGGCGGAATCCTTCCAACCATCGCCCGGGGAGCCTTTCGCGGATTTCAAGGGTGCTAGGCGCCGATAATGGCTGGCTTCCCGGCGCCCGAGGCGCTACATCGCTCGTCGACGCGCAAGGGGCTGTAGTGAAGGGCTTGGGGGCGCGATCAACCAGACACGAGCGATGAAAGGCACAAGGCTCATTCGATGAGTGGCTTCAGGGAACCCGGCTTTACCGACCGGCAGAAAGCGGCACAGCAGGCGAAGCGAAATCTTCTCGACAAATTCAAGGCGCAGCCGGGGCATGACGATCCCGAGGTGGCGAAGCGCCGCGCCGAGCGTGAAGCGATCGCCGCCAATCGCGAGAAGGCCCGGGTGGCGCGCGAGGCTGAAAAGGCCGAGGCTAGGCGGCGGGAGGAAGAGGCCGCGGCCGCTGAGGCCACGCGTCTTGCGCGCGAAAAGGCAGAGGAAGAAGCGCGCCAGGCAGCGGTCGAGGCCGACCAGAAAGCCAAGCGCGACGCCCGCTACGCTGCGCGCAAGGAACGCGGCAAGAAGAAGCGCTGACCGCATCTGCCCGTCGGAGCCTTGGATGGCCGGGACACGCCCGGCCCAAGGTCGCGATGACGCGATGTCGTGAATGCGCTCAATTCTTCTTCATCATGTTGTCGTCCTTCTTCATGCCGTCCTTCGACATCGAATCCTTCGACATCGAATCCTTGGACATCGAATCCTTGGACATCGTGTCCTTTGACATCGAATCCTTCTTCATGCTGTCCTTGGACATGGTGTCCTTTTTCATGCCGTCCTCCTTGCCCATTTTGTCCTGGGCGAAGGTGGCCGGCGCCAGCGCCAGGTTGAGCGAGAGCGCGGCAGCCAAGAGCGCGAGGCGGGTGCGAATGGTCATGATGGATCATCCCTTCGAAAGCTGGTGGTGAAAGCGACTGATGCCGCCTCAACCTTCGACGATCCCTGCCCCGGCGTTGTTACGCCGCGGACGCCAATTTTTTACCGTAAGCGGATTTTTGCCACTTTCGCAGGGGTTTTCCTCCGCAGGCGCGACACAATTTCGCCCGCGAAGAGCGCGTTATTTCGGCGGCCGCCTGACCGGGGGATTGGGCCGGTGTGCGCCGCAGCAATATCGCTGCCCGGACGATCGGACCAGAGAACCATCTTGAAGATCCCGGCCAACATCCGCTCAAGGCCGGCTCGAACACCCAATCACAGGTCGTTTAGGGGAATCACCATGCTTACACGCCGTCACGTCATCGCATCCGCGATTGCCGCACCCGCCATTCTGCGTCTTGGGACCGGAACAGCGCAGGCCGCGACCGTGCTGAAAATCTCGCATCAATTCCCCGGCGGCACCGTCGACAAGGGCGACTTCCGCGACCGGCTCTGCCGCATGTTTGCCACGGAAGTGGCGAAACGCTCGGGCGGCGACATTTCGGCCGAAATCTATCCGAACTCCTCGCTGATCAAGACCAACGCGCAGTTCTCGGCGATGCGCAAGGGCGCGCTCGATATCAGCCTTTATCCGATGCCGTATGCCGGCGGGGAATTGCCGGAGACCAATATCGGTCTGATGCCCGGTCTCGTTGCCACCTATGACCAGGGCCTGCGCTGGAAGAAGGAGCCGGTCGGCAAGGCGCTGACCGATTTCCTTGCCGACAAGGGCATCATCCTGCTCACCTGGGTCTGGCAGGCCGGCGGCGTGGCCAGCCGCTCGCGCCCGATCGTCGCCCCCGAAGATTGCAAGGGATTGAAGGTCCGCGGCGGTTCGCGCGAAATGGACATGGTGCTGCAGACCGCGGGCGCCGCGGTGCTGTCGGTGCCCT
Source organism: Bradyrhizobium sp. (assembly GCA_019243075.1). Lineage (GTDB taxonomy): Bacteria > Pseudomonadota > Alphaproteobacteria > Rhizobiales > Xanthobacteraceae > Bradyrhizobium. The sequence continues at coordinate 7,737 of JAFAUV010000348.1, read as the reverse complement.
CGAACGAAATCTACGCGGCAATGCAGACCGGCGCGTGCGACGCCGGCATCACTTCCTCGACCAGCCTGATCTCGTTCCGCCTGGAGGAAGTTTCGAAATCGCTCACCTCGGGGGCCGGCGCGTCCTATTGGTTCATGCTCGAGCCCTTGATGATGTCGAAGTCGGTGTTCGAAGCCCTGCCGAAGAAGCATCAGGACATCATCCTCGCCGTCGGCACCGAGCTCGAGGCCTTCGGCAAGAAGGGCGCGCAGGACGACGACGCGGAAGTCGCCAAGGTCTACGAGAAGGCCGGCGCCAAGGTCAGCCCGCTCGACATCACGACAGTCAACAAGTGGCGTGACATCGCCCGCGACACCGCCTGGAAGGATTACGGCGCCAAGACCGCGACCGCTGCCAACCTCTTGAAGCTTGCTTCCGCCGTCTCGGTATGATGCACGGCCTGCTGGGGGATCGTGAGAACCGTCTCGCGCCGGCCACGAACAATTCGCTCGTAGCCGCCTTTGACCGCGCGCTTTCCTTGATCAACAAAATCCTCGTCTTTTTGGCCGCGCTCGCCCTGATCGCGGCCTGCGCCGTGCTGAGCTACAGCGTGCTCGGACGCGCGCTGTTTCATGCCGCCAATTACTGGCAGGACGAAGCAGCCGTGTTCCTCCTGGTCGGCGCCACCTTCATGACGGCGGCCTTTGTGCAGAGCCGGCGCGGCCATATCGGCATCGAGGCCTTTGTCGGGCTGCTCTCGCCGACGGTCAACCGCATCCGCCTCTGGCTGGTCGATGTCGCGAGCCTGCTGTTCTGCGTCTTCTTCACCTGGAAATCCTGGACGCTGGCCTATGAGGCCTGGGATGAAGGCCAGGTCTCCAATTCGATGTGGTCACCACCGCTTGCGATTCCCTATGGGCTGATGGCCTGCGGCATGACCCTGCTCTGCGTGCAAATCCTGCTGCAGATCATCATCCCGCTGACGGAGACTGCGCGGCGATGACGGTGTTCGGTATTGGCGTCTCCTACGGGTTGGCGACGCTGCTGGCGATGTTCTCAGGCATGCCGATCGCATTCGCGCTCGGCGCGGTCGCGGTGGTTTTCATGGGCATCTATATGCCCGCGGCTTCGCTCGATACCGTGACGCAGAACGTCTACGAGGAAATGGCGTCGATCACGCTGCTGTCGATCCCGCTGTTCATTCTGAAGGGCGCGGCGATCGGAAGATCGCGCGCCGGCCAGGACCTGTATTCGGCGCTGCATGCCTGGCTGCACCGCGTGCCGGGCGGGCTCGGCGTCGCCAATGTCTTTGCCTGCGCGCTGTTTGCGGCGATGGCCGGCTCCTCACCGGCAACCTGTTCCGCAATCGGCTCGGCCGGCATTCCCGAAATGAGGAAGCGCGGCTATTCCGGCGGGTTCGCGGCCGGCATCATCGCCGCCGGCGGCACGCTCGGCATCCTGCTGCCGCCCTCCATCACCATGATCCTGTTCGCGGTCGCCGCCGAGAAATCGCTCGGACGGCTGTTCCTCGCCGGCATCGGACCGGGCCTGCTGCTGGTGTCGCTGTTCGGCATCTACGCGGTGATGCGCTTTCGCAAGGAATATGCCGCGGCACGGCTGGCCTACGACAAGACCGGCACGACGTCGGCCATTCTCACCCGTGACGACTTCACGCTGGCGGAGCGCTTCGGCACGCTGCCGCGCGTGATCCCCTTCGTGCTGCTCTTGACCGGCGTGATGATCGCGCTCTATGGCGGCTATGCGACGCCGTCGGAAACCGCCGGCCTCGGTGGCCTTCTCGCGCTCGCTTTGATCGCCCTGATCTACAGCGTATGGCGGCCGAGCGACCTCGCACCCATCCTGACCTCGACCATCCGCGAATCCACCATGCTGATGCTGATCATCGGCATGTCGCTGCTTTACTCCTACGTGATGAGCTATCTGCACATCTCGCAATCGGCGGCGGAATCGATCGTCGCGATGCATCTGCCGCGCTGGGAATTGCTGGCGGCAATCCTCGTCATGGTGGTCGTGCTCGGCTTCTTCCTGCCGCCGGTCTCGATCATTCTCATGACTGCGCCGATCATCCTGCCGCCGTTGCGGGCAGCGAATTTCGACATCATCTGGTTCGGCATCATCATGACCATCGTCATGGAGATGGGCCTGATCCATCCGCCGGTAGGCCTGAACATCTTCGTCATCCGCAACGTCGCGCCGGACATCCCCTTGAGCGAAGTGATCTGGGGGACGCTGCCCTTCGTGCTCCTGATGATGCTCGCCGTGCTGGTGCTTTGCTTCGTGCCGGAGATTTCGACCTCGCTGCCGGACCTGATCATGGGACCGGACGGGAGCAGGTGACGACGCTTCCGGAGGGTGGGCAAAGCGAAGCGTGCCCACCCTTACGAGCACGGAGCCAGAGAGGCGGGCACGGCGCAAGAGCGCCTTCGCCACCCTTCGAGTTCACGACTGCGCCGGGCGCCTCGCCTTCGCGTTCAACGCCGTGGCCACCCGGCTCACTGGCGTTCGGCCGATCAAGGCCGTGATCTCGTTGGTCGCCACGAGCAGCTTCTCCATATCGACACCGGTTTTGATGCCCATGCCTTCCAGCATGTAGACCACATCTTCAGTCGCAACATTGCCGGTCGCGCCGGGTGCGAACGGACAGCCGCCGAGCCCGCCGGCAGCGGAGTCGATCACATGGACGCCCTCCTCAATGCCGGCATAGAGATTCGCGAGCGCCTGGCCATAGGTGTCGTGGAAATGCATGGCCAGTTTCGCCATCGGGACATGGTCGCCGACCGCACGCAGCATCGCCTTGGCCTTGGTCGGGGTGCCGACGCCGATCGTATCGCCAAGCGAGATCTCGTAGCAGCCGAGGTCCCACAGCGTCTTGGCGACGGCGGCGACGACCTTCGGCTTGACCTCGCCTTCAAAGGGGCAGCCGAGTACGGTGGAGACATAGCCACGCACCCTAACGCCATCGGCCTTGGCCCGCGCCATCACGGGCCTGAAGCGCTCGATCGATTCCGCGATCGAGCAATTGATGTTGGCGCGGGTGAAACCCTCAGACGCGGCCGTGAAAATCGACACGACCTTCGCGCCGCAGGCGCGCGCGGCCTCGTAGCCCTTCTCGTTCGGCACCAGCACGTGAAACTCGCCCGGAAGATGCTTGACGCCGTGCAACACCGCGTCCGAGCCGACCATCTGCGGGATCGCCTTGGGCGAGACGAAGGCGCCGACCTCGATCGTCGCCAGGCCGGCATCGAACAACCGTTTTATGAACACGATGCGGTTCTCGACGCTGACGGGCGTCCTCTCGTTCTGCAGCCCGTCGCGCGCGCCCATTTCGATGATGCGTACGCTCATATTGGCCTCACGCCCAAAATCTCAGGAAGCCACAGGCTCGACCACGGCGAGCTCGACGCCTTCCTGCACGATGTCGCCGACCTTGCATTTGATCCTCTTCAGGACGCCGGGGAACGGCGCGCGCAGCGTCTGCTCCATCTTCATGACTTCCAGCGTGAGGATCGGCGCGCCCTTGTCCAGCGTCGCGCCCTCCTCCGCCAGCAGCGCCACGACGGTGCCCGGCAATGGCGCTACGATCTTGTCCTCGCCGCTCTGCTCTTCGGTCTCGCCGCCGAACGGATCGACCCAATGCAGCTCAAAGCGGCCGTTGCGGGTACGCAAATAGAGTTCCTGGCCTTCGATGAGGGCAACGACACGGGACTTGATACCGTCGAGCGTCACATCATAGCCGCCCGCCTCGCAAGCCGACGACGCCAAAGCGACACTGCGATGACCGATCGAAAGCGTCGACAGTCCCTTGCCGTAATGCAAGACCACCTTGTGCTCCGCGCCTTGTCCGGAGCGAAATACAAACACCCGCTCGCGGTGGCCGACCGGCATCCAACCAGAGGTTTGCCAGGGCGAGCCTGGCTCGTTCTGCGCGGCCTTCATCTCTTCGCCAACAATGGCCGCAACGGCTGCGGCCAGTTCGAGATCGCCGGGCGCACCGGCGGCCGCCGCCAGCGCCTTCAGTTCGCGTTCAATGAAGCCGGTATCGATCTTGTTGGCATGCACCTTGGGGTGCGTTACCAGCGCCGACAGGAACGCGATGTTGGTGACGACGCCGCGGATGTCGCTCTGTTCCAGCCCGCGGTTGAGCCGGTCGATCGCACCTTCCCGCGTCGGCGCCCAGGCGATCACCTTGGCGAGCATCGCGTCGTAATAGGGCGAGACCGGATCACCCGCGCGATAACCGGCGTCGATCCGCAGGCCGTCAGTTTCGTTCGGCAGACGCCAGCAGCGGATCTTGCCGACCGAGGGCATGAAATTCTTCTGCGGATTTTCCGCATAGAGGCGCGCCTCGATGGCGTGGCCTTTCATCGTGATCTGATCCTGCCTGAGCGGCAGCTTCTCGCCGAAAGCGACGCGCAATTGCCACTCGACGAGGTCGATGCCGGTGATCAGCTCGGTCACGGGATGCTCGACCTGCAGGCGGGTATTCATTTCGATGAAGAACACCTCCCTGCCGTCCGACACGAACTCGATGGTGCCGGCACCGACATAGTCGACCGCACTTGCAGCCTTGCGCGCCGCCTCGCACACCGCCTCGCGTTGCTTTGCGTTGAGCGTCGGCGACGGGGCTTCCTCGATCACCTTCTGGTGCCGCCGCTGCAACGTGCATTCGCGCTCGAACAGGGACAACAGATTGCCGTGACTGTCGCCGATCACCTGCACCTCGATATGGCGCGGGTTGTCGACATATTTCTCGATCAGCATGCGGTCGTCGCCGAAGGCAGCCTTGGCCTCGCGCTTCGCGCTGACGATGGCCGGCCCAAGCTCGGCCGCCGAGCGGACCACGCGCATGCCCCGCCCGCCGCCGCCGGCCGACGCCTTTACCAGCACCGGAAAGCCTATTCTGTCGGCGGCTTTCGATAGTATCGCCTCGTCCTGATCTTCGCCGTGATAGCCGGGCACCAGCGGCACGCCGGCCTTTTCCATCAGCGCCTTTGCGCCTGACTTCGAACCCATGGCTGTCATCATCTCGGCCGTGGGACCGACGAAGACCAGATCGGCTTTGGCGCAAGCCGCTGCGAACTCGGCATTCTCGGACAGAAAGCCGTAGCCGGGGTGCACAGCTTCCGCCGCCGTCTGCCGCGCCGCTTCGATCACGCGCTCGATATTGAGATAGCTGTCGCGGGCGCGCGCAGGTCCGAGCAGAACCGCGTCATCCGCCGCGGCGACATGCATGGCATCACGATCGGCCTCGGAGTAGACCGCGACTGTACGCAACCCCATGGCGCGCGCGGTGCGAATCACGCGGCAAGCGATCTCGCCGCGGTTGGCGACGAGGAGGGTGCGAAAGCGCCGGTACATTCTTGCCCGATCCATGGTCACATCCGGAACAGGCCGAATTTGGTCGGCTCGATCGGCGCGTTCGACGCCGCCGACAAGCCCAGCCCCAGCACAAGCCGGGTATCCACGGGATCGATCACGCCGTCGTCCCAGAGCCGCGCGGTGGCATAATAGGGATTGCCCTGGCTTTCATATTGGGCGCGGATCGGCGCTCTGAATTTCTCTTCCTCCTCGGCCGGCCAGCTCTCGCCCTTGGCCTCGATATTGTCGCGGCGGACCTGGCTCAGCACCATCGACGCCTGCTCGCCGCCCATCACCGAGATGCGCGCATTCGGCCACATCCACAGGAAACGCGGGCTATAGGCGCGGCCGCACATGCCGTAATTGCCGGCACCGTAGGAGCCCCCGATCACGACGGTGAATTTCGGTACGTTTGCGGTCGCAACCGCCGTGACGAGCTTTGCTCCGTCGCGCGCGATGCCGCCGGCCTCGTACTTCTTGCCGACCATGAAGCCCGTGATGTTCTGCAAGAACACCAGCGGGATCTGGCGCTGACAGCACAGCTCAATGAAATGCGCACCCTTCAGCGAGCTTTCGCTGAAAAGGATTCCGTTATTGGCGATGATGCCGACCGGATAACCCCAGATATGGGCGAAGCCGCAGACCAGGGTCTGGCCGTAGAGTTTCTTGAATTCGTCGAACTCCGAGCCGTCCACCAGCCGCGTGATGATATCGCGCACGTCGAAGGGTTTTCGGCCATCGGCTGGCACCACGCCGTAGATTTCCTCCGCCTCGTACGACGGCGCGCGCACCTCACCCATGTTGAGCGTCGCGCGTGCGCCCGGGGGTTTGAGCGTCGCAACGATGCGCCGGGCGATCCCGATCGCATGGGCATCGTTTTGCGCGTAATGGTCGGTGACGCCGGATTGGCGCGAATGCACGTCGGCGCCGCCGAGCTCTTCAGCGGTCACGACCTCGCCGGTTGCAGCCTTCACCAGCGGCGGGCCGCCCAGAAAGATCGTGCCCTGATTGCGCACGATGATGCTTTCATCCGACATCGCTGGCACATAGGCGCCGCCCGCGGTGCAAGAGCCCATCACGATTGCAATCTGGGGAATGCCTGCGGCCGACATCTGCGCCTGATTGTAGAAGATGCGGCCGAAGTGACGTTCGTCCGGAAAGATTTCGTCCTGCAGCGGCAGGAAGGCGCCGCCGGAATCCACCATGTAGACACAAGGCAGGTTGTTCTGCCGTGCGATATCCTGCGCGCGCAGATGCTTCTTCACGGTCATCGGATAGTAGGTGCCGCCCTTGATGGTGGCGTCGTTGGCGACCACCACGCATTCGCGGCCAGAAATCCGCCCGAGTCCGGTAATGATGCTGGCCGAATGCACGTCGCCGCCATAGAGGCCGTGAGCGGCAAGCGGTGACAGCTCCAGGAAGGCAGTGCCGGGATCGATCAGGAGGTCAACCCGCTGGCGCGCCAGCATCTTGCCGCGTGACGTGTGCCGCGCGCGCGCGGCCTTGCCGCCGCCTCCGGCTACCTGACCGAGCTTTTCGCGAAGCTCGGCCACAAGTCCTCGCATCGCATCAGTGTTGCGCGCGAAATCCGAAGACGACGGGTCGATCGATGAATGAAGCGGCATGGCCGGTATTTCTTGGAATCCTAGATGGTGTTGGGCTCGCCGCCCAGGTCGAGTTTCCGTTTCCCGATTAAACGATCATACGTTTTTTTAACGCGACCTCAAGGGCCGGTATGATGACATCCATTGAAAGGCGCAGTAGATTGGAAAGACTGCTATTTTATCGCAATAAACATACGGTCGTTCGCTAGCCGGCTGGAGGCTCTCCCCAAGGCTGGCATCACCCGTAGAGGGACCCGATGGCACGCACGATCGGCTCGCACGGCCCGAAGACGATGGAGGCGATCCGCAGGGCCGGATTGCGCCTCATCTTCGAGCATGGCTACGAAGCCATGAGCCTGCGCCAGCTCGCCTCCGAGGTGGGCATCCAGGCGGGCTCGCTCTACAATCACATCGCGACCAAGCAGGACCTGCTGTTCGACCTCGTGCAGGACCACATCAACGAGCTGCTGCGTCAGCTCGACCTCGCACTCGAGGGGAAAGACGGGCCGCTGGAGAAACTGCGTGCTTTCGTCGCGTTTCACGTGCTCTACCACATGACCAAGAAGCGCGAGGTCTTCATCGCCAATTCCGAGCTGCGCAGCCTGGAACCCAAGAACTATGACGCGATCGTGGCGCTGCGTGGCGCCTACGAGCAGCGGCTTGCAGAGATTCTCAGCGAGGGCGTATCTGAGGGCGCGTTCGAGGTTTCCGACATCCAGGTTGCAACCTTTGCGATCCTGGCGTTGCTCACCGGCCTTTGCACCTGGTACCGGCC
>JAFAUV010000201.1 GCA_019243075.1 Bradyrhizobium sp. | reverse complement strand
CCGGCCGCTCCACCGAAAACATCGTCCGGCTCGGGATTGCCCATGTGCCGCAGGGCCGCGGCACCTTCACCACCATGACGGTGGAAGAGAACCTGCAGCTCGGAGCCATCAGCCGCAAGGACAAAGCCGGCATTGTCTCCGACATCGAGCGCATGTACGCGCATTTTCCGGTCCTCAAGGAGCGCTACACCCAGCAGGCCGGCACGCTCTCGGACGGCGAGCAGCAGATGCTCGCGGTCGCCCGCGCATTGATGCTGCGCCCGCGGCTGATGCTGCTCGACGAGCCGTCGTTCGGGCTCGCGCCGCTGATCGTGCGCGACCTCTTCAACATCCTCGGCAAGATCAACCGCGAGGACAAGGTCACGATCCTGGTGGTCGAGCAGAACGCGCAGCTGGCGCTCGAGCTCGCCGACCAGGCCTATGTGATCGAGACCGGCCGCATCGTGATGTCGGGCGGAGCCAAGGATATCGCCAACAATGAAGACGTCCGTAAATCCTATCTCGGTTATTGAGGGATGATGGAAACCGCATCTATACATTCGGTGTCGTCCCCGCGAAGGCGGGGACCCATAACCCCAGGGCGTCGTGGTTGCTTCAAGCCCGGGCAATCAGCTCACCGGACGACCACGACCTGTGGTTATGGGTCCCGGATCGCGCTCGCTTACGCTCGCTTGTCCGGGACGACAGTATTGTCCTTTTTCGCCATAAGCATGCCTTAGGGAGCCAGCGGCCATGGAGCTTTTCACCAATCAAATCCTGGCCGGCATCTCCACCGGCGCGATCTATGCCTGCATGGCGCTTGCGGTGGTGATGATCTACCAGGCGATCGACCATCTCAATTTCGCTCAAGGCGAGATGGCGATGTTCTCGACCTTCATCTCCTGGCAGATGATGCAGTGGGGGTTCCCCTATTGGATCGCCTTCATCCTGACGCTGGCTTTCTCTTTCGCCGGCGGCATCCTGATCGAGCGCATCCTGTTCAAGCCGCTCGCGAAGGCGCCGATCCTGACCAACGTCGCCGGCTTCATCGCGCTTTATTCCATCATCAATTCCTGCGCCGGCCTGATCTGGGACTTCACCATCAAGCAATATCCGACCCCGTTCGGCTCGTCGCCGTTCCTGGGCAGCCAGCTCATCTCGACCCATCAGGCGGGCATGATCGGCATCACGCTGCTGATGCTGGCTGGCCTGTTCTTCTTCTTCCGCTACACCAGGATGGGGCTCGCGATGCGGGCGGCCGCATCGCTGCCGGAGTCCGCTCGTCTGGTCGGCATCAATACGTCCTGGATGATCGCGCTCGGCTGGGGCATGGCCGCCGCCATCGGCTCCGTCGCCGGCATGATGATCGCACCTGTCGTCTTCCTTGAACCGAATATGATGCTGGGCGTGCTGATCTATGGCTTTGCCGCCGCCGTGCTTGGCGGCCTGACCAGTCCGTTCGGCGCCGTCGTCGGCGGCTTTCTGGTCGGCATCTTCGAGAATCTGGTCGGAACCTATATTCCGGGCGTCGGCAACGAGCTGAAGCTGCCGATCGCCCTCGCGCTGATCATCACCGTCCTGGTCGTCAAACCCGCCGGCCTGTTCGGCCGGCCCATCGTGAAGCGAGTCTGAGCATGAGCGCTGCGGAGGAAGTCGTCACCGAGGGCCACGCGGTCGAGGCCGTTCCGAAACGGGCGATGACGCTGGGCACGGGCACCTCGCTGGTGGTGCTCGCAGTGCTGCTCCTGGTGCCACTGGTCGTCAAGAATTTCGTCATCTTCCAGATGACGATGCTGCTGATCTACGGCCTCGCGGTGCTGGCCCTGAACATTCTGACCGGCGGCAGCGGCCAGTTCTCGCTCGGCCAGAGCGCATTCTATGCGATCGGCGCCTACACCTCCGCGATCCTGATGGAGCAGTACAACGTCAATTACGCGCTGACGCTGCCGGTCGCAGGCATCATCTGCTTCGCCGCCGGCTTCCTGTTCGGCCAGCCCGCGCTGCGGCTCTCCGGCGTCTATCTTGCGCTCGCCACCTTTGCGCTGGCGACCGCCATGCCGCAGCTCCTGAAGCTCGGCTATTTCGAGAAATGGACCGGCGGCGTGCAAGGCCTGGTCGTGACCAAGCCGGATGCGCCGTTTGGGCTATCGATGTCGCAGGACATGTGGCTCTACTATTTCACGCTCCTCATCACCATTGCGATCTACCTCTTCTCGGTCAATCTGTTGCGCTCACGCTCGGGCCGCGCCTTCATGGCGATCCGCGACAATGAGATCGCCGCTTCCGCCATGGGCGTCGACGTGGCGTTGTACAAGACGCTGGCCTTCGGCGTCAGCGCCGGAATCACCGGCGTCGCCGGCGGGCTTGGGGCCATCGCGGTGCAGTTCGTGGCGCCCGACAGCTACACCATTACGCTGGCGATCTCGCTGTTCCTCGGCATGGTGGTCGGCGGCGTCGGTTGGCTGCCCGGCTCGTTCATCGGCTCCGCCTTTATCATTTTCGTCCCGAACATCGCGGAAAGCGTCTCCAAGGGCCTCTCCGGGGCCGTGTTCGGCGTATTGCTCTTCCTGGTCATCTTCCTGATCCCGCACGGCGCAAGGCAGGTTGCCATCCTCTGCCAGCAACTGGCCGCCCGGCTCAGGAGATAGGCCGGGACAAACAAGAGCAACAACCAGGAGAGACGATTGTGTTGAAAGGCCTACGCACCGCCGCGCTGGCGGCGGCCGCCATTGTTTGCGTTTGCATGCTTTGCTTGCCCGACGGCGCGCTGGCCCAGAAGAAATACGACACCGGCGTCAGCGACACCGAGATCAAGATCGGCAACATCATGCCCTATAGCGGCCCGGCGTCGGCCTATGGCGTGATCGGCAAGACCGAGCAGGCCTATTTCGACAAGGTCAATGCCGAGGGCGGCGTCAATGGCCGCAAGATCAAGTTTCTCTCCTATGACGACGGCTACAGCCCGCCGAAAGCCGTCGAGCAGGCGCGCAAGCTGGTCGAGGACGACGGCGTGCTGCTGATCTTCAACCCGCTCGGCACGCCCTCGAATTCCGCGATCGAGAAATACATGAACGGCCAGAAGGTGCCGCAACTCTTTGTCGCGACCGGCGCCAGCAAGTGGAGCGAGCCCAAGCAGTTTCCCTGGACCATGGGTTGGCAGCCCTCCTACGAGGTCGAAGCGCATATCTACGCGAAATATCTGCTGAAGCAGAAGCCGGATGCGAAGATCGGCGTGCTGTACCAGAACGATGATTTCGGCAAGGACTATCTCAAGGGCCTCAAGGACGGACTCGGTGCCAAGGCCTCGATGATAACCGCGGAGGAAAGCTACGAGACCGCCGAACCGTCGATCGACAGCCACGTCGTCAAGCTGAAATCCGCCGGCGTCGATGTCTTCATCTCCATCACCACGCCGAAATTCGCGGCGCAGGCGATCAAGAAGCTGGCCGAGATCGACTGGCATCCCCTGCACATCGTCTCCAACGTCTCGGCATCCGTCGGCGGCGTGATGAAGCCGGCGGGGTTCGAGAATTCGCAAGGAATCCTGTCGGCGGCCTACGCCAAGGACGGCGCCGATCCGCAATGGGACAACGATCCCGGCATGAAGCTGTTCTACGCCTTCCTAGACAGGTATTTTCCGGACGGCGACCGGCTCGATGCCTCCGTGGTGTACGGCTACGGCGTGGCGCAGACGCTGGTGAAGGTGCTGCAGATGTGCGGCGACGATCTCACCCGCGACAACGTCATGAAGCAGGCCGAGAGCCTCAAGGATTTCGAGCCGGACACGCTCCTGCCGGGCATCAAGATCAACACCTCGCCCACCGATTTCGCGCCGATCAAGCAATTGCAGATGATGCGCTTCAAGGGCGAGAAGTGGGATCTGTTCGGCGACATCATCTCGGGCGGAATGAGCAACTGACGATTTTAGGGCCGGCCTTTTCGGTGGCCATCGTCCGGTTCGATCAAAGGACGCGCTTCGCGCCTCCCTCACCCAACACGGGTGAGCGCTTCGCGACATCGTCAATTCGGATGTCGATGGTTAACACCGGGCATCGCGTATTATTCGCTGCGGCTGGCTACTAAAGAAGCAGCCCCCGCGGCCTTGTCGCAGGGGCTTTTTATTGAGCCGGTTCCGGCGAGGTGATAGCCTTCGCGCAAACGAAAAGAGCTTTCCATTTCCAGAAAGCCGCGACACATCGTCGACATCCGAATTGAGGGAGAAACGAAATGCCCGTTACCGGCACTCGCCTGGCCGCGGCTGCGGCCGCGCTCACGCTTTTCGCAGCCGCTTCGACAAGCGCATTCGCGCAGAAGAAATACGATACCGGCGCCACCGACACGGAAATCAAGATCGGCAACATCATGCCTTACAGCGGCCCGGCATCGGCCTATGGCGTGATCGGCAAGACCGAGCAGGCCTATTTCAGCAAGATCAATGCCGCTGGCGGCATCAACGGCCGCAGGATCAATTTCATCTCCTATGATGACGGCTACTCGCCGCCGAAGACCGTCGAGCAGGCGCGCAAGCTGGTCGAGAGCGACGAGGTGCTGTTCATCTTCAACTCGCTCGGCACGCCGCCGAACTCGGCGATCCAGAAATACATGAACTCCAAAAAGGTGCCGCAGCTCTTTGTCGCCACCGGTGCCACCAAGTGGAACGATCCGCAGAATTTCCCCTGGACCATGGGCTGGCAGCCTTCCTACCAGAGCGAGGCGCATATCTATGCGAAATATCTCTTGAAGGAGCGGCCCGACGCCAAGATCGCCGTGCTCTACCAGAACGACGATTACGGCAAGGACTATCTGAAGGGCCTGAAGGATGGCCTCGGCGCCAAGGCGGCGTCGATGATCATAGCGGAAGAAAGCTACGAGACCACCGAGCCCACCGTCGACAATCATGTCGTCAAGTTGAAGGCGACCGGCGCCGATGTCTTCTTCGATGTCACCACGCCGAAATTCGCGGCGCAAGCCATCAAGAAGGCCGCCGAGATCGACTGGAAGGCGCTGCACATCCTCAACAACGTCTCGGCGTCGGTCGGCAGCGTGATCAAGCCCGCCGGCTATGAGAACGCGCAGGGCATCATCTCTGCCTCCTACCTCAAGGACGTCTCGGATCCGCAGTGGGATGGCGATTCCGGCATGAAGACATTCCTCGATTTCCTGGCCAAAGACTTTCCCGAAGGCAACCGGCTCGACGCATCGGTCATCGTCGGTTATGCCGTGTCGCAGACCCTGGTGAAGGTGCTGCAGCAGTGCGGCGACGACCTGACGCGCGAGAACATCATGAAGCAGGCCGCAAACCTGAAGGGCTTCCGCACCGAAGTGCTGCTGCCCGGCATCACGATCAACACCTCGCCGACCGATTTCGCGCCGATCGATCAGCTGCAACTGATGCGCTTCAAGGCCGAGCGCTGGGAATTGTTCGGCGACATCATCTCGGGCGAGGTCGGCGGCTGATCCGGTCTTTCGGCGGCCGATCGCAATGCATGCTGGACCCCCGCAAGCCGCTTGCGGGGGTTTTCTTTTGCGGCAAAGAGATGGATAAGGGGTTGCATGTTCGCTTTTGCATTCCCGAGAAACCATGACCGATCGCCGCCCGCTCCTGCGCGCCATCTTTGATGCCGCCGTCGCCGCCGCGCATCCCGATGTCGTGCTGGCAGGGCATCTGCGTCCCGTTCCCCGAGGCCGTGTGATCTGCCTTGCCGCCGGCAAGGGCGCCGCGGCGATGGCAGCCAGCACCGAAAGGCATTATCTCGACGCGCTGGAGCTCGAGCCGTCGCGCCTGCTCGGCATTGCCACCACGCGCCACGGCCATGGCGTGCCGACGCGGCGCATCCGCGTGGTCGAAGCCGGCCACCCGATGCCGGACGCGGCAGGGCTGAGGGCCGCCGAGGACACCTTGAAGCTGGCGGAGACGGCCCAGGCCGACGACCTCCTGCTGGTGCTGCTCTCCGGCGGCGGTTCGGCGAACTGGATCGCGCCGGCCGACGGCATCAGCTTCGAGCAGAAGCAGAGGCTGACGCGCGCGCTGCTCCGCTCCGGCGCGCCGATCGGCGAGGTCAATACCGTCCGCAAGCATCTGTCGCGGATCAAGGGCGGAAGGCTCGCGCGCGCCGGCCAGCGCGCCGAGATCGTGACGCTCGCGATCTCGGACGTGCCGCGCGATGATCCGTCCGCGATCGCGTCCGGTCCCACCGTGCCCGATCCGACCACGCTTTCCGAGGCGCGCGCCATCCTCGCCAAGTACAGGCTCGAGGTCGACGATGCGGTCCGTGACGCGCTGGAAAATCCGGCCAATGAAAGCTGCAAGCCCGGCGACGCCGCGTTTGCGCGCGCCACCTTCGAGCTGATCGCCCGTCCGCGGCAGTCGCTCGATGCCGCCATCGAACTCGCGCGCGAGGCGGGGTACGAGACCATCGATCTCGGTGCCGATCTCGAGGGCGAGGCGCGCGAGCTCGCTGCCGAGCATTCGCGCATGGCGCTGGATGCGCGCACGCGAGGCAAGCGCGTCGCGATCCTGTCGGGGGGCGAGCTGACCGTCACCGTGCGCGGCAGCGG
>JAFAUV010000181.1 GCA_019243075.1 Bradyrhizobium sp. | reverse complement strand
ACCAAACTCTCGCTGCCACTGCTTCTCATTCACAAACCAATCCTTGCTCAGGTAGGGATGAACAGCGAGAGCCATTCGGTGTGGCATCGTGTCGTGGATTAGCGGGAACAAGCCTGAGGTCGACCGCGCATAATGCAGCCCGTCGATCAGCAGGATATTTTCTGCACCCGTGGCCCGTACCGCGTTGACCACTGCTTGCGTGTCATTCGTCCATTCCGCTTTGTCTTCGGGCTTCATCGTCTTGCATGGTTCGTCGAACAGTTCGAACATGACCCCGGGGTCACCGGCCAGGGAGGGCGCGAGCTTTTTCCATGCTCGAACTGTGCTGTCGTTGGGCATGCAGGGCAATCCCTCGATGCCATTTTCGCCTTGCGCATCCATGGAAGGAATGACGACGAATCCGGCTGCTCGCGCCTCTTTGAATGCGGCCAGCAACTCATCGAGATAGGCTGGATCGTAGATCGGCGATTGAGGGTCGAGGCCCGGCTGGCTGACCGCAAAGCGAATGGTATCCGCACCGAACACGTGTTTGATTGCATCCCTTTCTTTGGCATTCCAATCATTTCGGGCTTCCGTGGCGGCCTTGCTCTTGGCGCGTAAGCCGGCCGGCTCGTTAAATCCCTCGACCTTGATCCCCTTGGGAAGCCAGGGCGCACCGTCCTTGTAAAAAGTTTTTCCTTGGATCGTTATGTTTTGGGCTGCATCTGCATAAGACTGAAATCCGCTACATAAAGCAGCGACTCCCATCATGAGGCAGATTAGGTGACGTTTCATAACTTCCTTCCGTTGCTCAATCGTTCGGATAATTGGCCAGGAGCTTGCCGCCGCCTGAGACGCTTGGCGTTTTGGAGCAGTCGGCAAAAGTGGAATAATCGGTCGGTTGAAAGCTCGTGTGGTCCTTGACCAGTTTTCCATATTTGGAATCGATGGCCCATCCGATCAGCCCGATGTGCAAGGATTCCAAATAACGCATGAGTGAGCCCGCGACGGAAGGTGTATCGGGTCCAATGCATCCGTTGGTCGGTGTCGCGTTCCACTCAGTGGCGATCATCGGATATTCATGAGCGCTGGCGCCGAATTGGTCGTTCCATTGTTTTTCGGTGACGAAACCGCCTTTGCTCAAATATGGATGCACGGCCAGTGCCAGGCGATTGGAGATGGTGTCGTGCACCAACCGAAATAGACCGTTGGTGGAACGCCCATACAACAAGCCATCGACCAACAGAATATTGGTCGCCCCTTTGTTGCGTACGGCATCAATAACTGCCTGCGTCGATTGCGCCCATTGGCTCTGGCTTTGCGGATTGCTCGACAAAGCAGGCTCGTTGAACAATTCGAGCATGATTCCATGATCTTTGGCGAGCTGCGGCGCAAGGGTTTGCCACGCGCGAACCGTGCTGTCGTTCGGCATGCCGGGCAGGTTGGGAATCCCGTTCTCCGACTGCGCATCCACCGAGACGATGACGACAAAGCCACGGGATCGCGCCAGCCTGAAGGCATCGAGCAGCTCGGACACATAGGCCGGCCTATAGATGGGGGATTGCGGATCAAGGCCGGGCTGGCTGACCTGAAAGCGAATCACGTCAGCCCTGAAAATATCCTTGATCGCATTCAGTTCGGCAGGGCCATACCACGCCCTTCCTTGTTTTGCGTAGGCCGGCCCGGCTGCCGATTCATAATTATCAAGCGGCCTATTGAGGCCCTCGATCTGAATGCCTTTTGGCAGCCACGGCTTGCCGTCTTTGTAGAACGTCTTGCCCTGGATCGTTATGTCCTGGGCTGAATCTGCATCAGACTGAGATGCGCTACACAAAGCAGTGAGTACGATCGTTAGGCAGACCAGGTGACGCCTCATAACTTCCTTCCGTTGCTCAATCGTTCGGATAATTGGCCAGGAGTTTGTAATTGGCCAGGAGTTTGCCGCCGCTAGAGTCGCTGGGTGTCCTTGAACAGTCCATGAACGTCGCATAATCCGTGAGGTCCAAGTGATATGATCCTTGAAAAGCCTGCCGTAGGACGATTCGATGCCCCAGCCGACAAGCCCGACATGCAGCTTTTCCAGCTATTTCATCAGCGACAGGGCCACAGCGGGTGTAGCGGCCCGTGCAACCATTGGTTGGTGTCGCGTTCCATTCGGAAGCGACCAATGGGTATTGTTCGGCGCTAGGCGCCGAACTGATCGCGCCATTGCATTTCGTTTTCAAAAGCGCCGTTGACGAAATAGGGAACAGCCGCCGGTCAGCAACGCTCCTATTTGTCTGGGATGCACGCGCAATCGGTGCCCATCGGGATCGAGCGCAACGAAGGTGCGCCAAAGAAGATATCGTCCGGGCGCTCCCCGGTGGCCTCGCTGACCACGCGAAGCAGCCCGGCGGCAAGCGCCCTCTTCTGCTCATCGCTTCGACCGAAGCGCATGTCGCACGAGATCATAGACATTATTCCATTCGGCCCTTCGAACAGTCCGGACGGTCCCGTAAAGCCGCGCTTCGCCAGCGACGCTGCATACACTGCTCGCATTCCGGTCATGCCAGGAGAGAAGCCTTTCCACTGCGAAACCGGCTCAACGTGAACGCAGGTGAGCGAGATGTTATCGACCGTTGCGATCGAGATGGCGTTGGCGATCTGATCGCCGGTAAGGCCGAACAGCTTCCCAGCTCCGGCAGCCGACGATATGGCTAGCTGAATGGCGTGGTTAAATCCCTTTGCCATGACGGGAACGACCGCCGTGAAGCGGCACTGGATCTCGTAGGCTACCGCGAGCGCCAACATGAAATCCTCGCCGGACGCCTTCACATGCTCCGCCGCGGCAAGGATCGCGCCGAAGTTATCGCTGGGGTGGCATAGACCGCCGGGCGACATGTAGCTGTCAAGCAGATCGACATAGCGGACGAGCCCGGAGTTGTAGAGTGCCGCCTGGTCCGGAGCCGTCTTTCCGCCCCCGATCAGGGTGCACGTGCCGCCGCAACGGTATTCGGCGAACTCGCTTCACCCTTTTAGGGGCAGTAGATCTGCGTCGCCGATCGTGCGGGGGCGGCCATGTCCACGTCCTTGCGCGGAATGTACTGGATCGGCGGATACTTGGATTCGTGCACAGTGAGCGCGTTGCGCGTGTCCGCGATCGCGCGTCCGCCGACGGTGACGATGACGCACCTGCCGTTCCGCTCGATGGTGATCGGGTGATCGGGGCCGGGTATCTTGATCGTGCGTTCGGTCACGGATTGTCCTTTCATTCTGTCTTGTCGCTCACAGCTTCGAGCCGCCGTCCACGCGCAGCGTGTCGCCGGACACCCAGCGTGCGGCGTCGGAGGCCAGAAAGGCGATCGCGCCGGCGATGTCGTCGGGCTGCGCCACGCGCTTCAGCGCCTGGATGGAGAGGGTGAATTCGCGGCCGGCATCGGTCCTTGCGAAGTTGGACATGTCGGTCTCGACGACGCCGGGCGCCACGGCGTTGACCCGCACGCCCTTGGCTCCGAGGATGAAAGCGAAATGCTTGACCAGGGTGTCGACGGCTCCCTTGGTGGCCGCGTAGGCGGACAGATTCCCGACCGCCGCGTGCGCCGCGAGCGAGGACGTGAAGACGACGCTGGAGCCCTCCTTGAGGATCGGCAGAAGCTGCTGGACCAGGAAATACGGAGCGCGGACGTTGACGGCGAACAGCGCGTCGAAGTCCTCGACCGTGGTCTCCTCGATCGTCGCGGCCTTCGACACGCCGGCATTGGCGACCAGGATGTCGAGCCGTTCGCCGACGATCTCGCGCACCTTGGAGGCGAGCCTGTGCGCGCCTTGCGGATCGGACAGATCCGCCCCGATGGCTTCCGCCCGGCCGCCTTCGGCCTTGATCTGTGCGACGACCGAGCGCGCTTCGGCGGCGTTGCGGCCGTAGTGAACGAGGACTTGCGCGCCGGCCTTGGCCAGCGCCACGGCGGCAGAGCGGCCGATTCCGCGGGAGGCGCCGGTGACAAGCGCAGTCTTTCCACAGCACGGTGTCATGAAAGTCTTCCTCCGATCTAGCGAGGGGACAAGACCGGTCGGATGCGCCAAGAACGCGACCGACCGGTTCGAGGGGTTACTTCGTGCTGTCCAGGAACAGCGCCGCGTGGGCCAGGAAGAGATCCGGATACTGGTAAAACGGCGCGTGGCTGGAATCCGGATAGACGATGAGCTGCGCGTTCGGCAGGTGCTGCTGCAGCGTGAAGCCGTTGACCGTGGGGATGATCAGGTCGTTGCTGCCGTCGACCACCAGAACCGGATGGTGGATGCCGGCCAGGTAATCCCACACGCCATCGGTCTTCTCGTTCGACTTGACGATCGCTGCATACTGCGCGTTGGCGGACGCCTCGCTGACTTCCGGGACACGATCCTGACGGCGGAACTTGCGTTCGAGGTACTTCAGCCCCGCCGCGCGGCCCGCCGCATTGGGCAGGAAATGCGCGGCGATCCAGAGATGTTCGGGCGGGTCGTAGGTGGCCGAGAAGATCTGGCCGGACTTGCTGGCGGCGGTGTCGGCGCCGCGCGGCCCGGTGCCCACCAGGATCAGCTTGCGCACCAGTTCGGGCGCATGCACGACGATCTCCTGGGCGACTTTGCCGCCGATCGAATACCCCAGAACGTCGGTCTTGCGGATCCCGAGCGCCCTGATGAAGGCGATGGCGTCCGTGGCCATGGCGGGGATGCTCGCCGGCGTCTCCCCCGAGCTGGCGCCGATGCCCGCGTTGTCGAACAGGATGACTTCGCGCTGCGCGGCCAGCCCGTCGGTTATCAAGGGGTCCCAATGGTCCATGGTGCCGCGGAAATGGATGTTCATGACGATCGGCACGCCGCCCGTCTTGCCGAAGCGCCGATAGGCAAAGCGAATTCCGTTGGCCTCGACGAATTGCGTGGGCGCGGTCTGGTGGGTGTGGGTGGTCATGGCAGAACTCCTCTTTTCGGAAAAAAGCGAGCGACTGGATTCAGCTTGCGGTCTTGCCGCCGTTGACCCGCACGATCTGGCCGGTGATGAACGATGCCTTCTCCGAGGCGACGAAAACGACGGCTTCGGCGATCTCCTCGGGCTTCGCGCCGCGCTTGAGCGGCACGGCGGCATAGAAGACCGCCTTCTTGTCCGGCGAACCGGTCAGCCGGTCGAGCATCGCAGTGTCGGTCGGTCCCGGCGCGACCGCGTTGACGCGGACCCCGAAGGCGGCCGCTTCCAGCGCGGCGGATTTGGTGAGGCCCTCCACGGCGTGCTTGCTGGCGACGTAGAGCGACAGGTTGGCCGCGCCTCGCTCGCCCATGGTCGACGAGATGTTAACGATGCTGCCCGCGCCCTGCGGCTGCATGACCCTGAGTTCGTGCTTCAGGCTGAGCAGGGTGCCGAGCACGTTGGTGTCGAACATCGCGGCGTAGCCTTCCAGCGTCGTAGAGGTCACCGGTCCCGGCGTACCCTCGGTGCCGGCATTGTTCACGGCGACGTCGAGACGGCCGAAGCGCGCGACCGTCTGGTCGACCAGACGACGGATGTCGTCTTCATGGCGGACGTCGGCCGGGATGAACGCGGCCTCCGCGGCGAGGCTCCTGAGTTCGGCCTCGAGCGACCGGGCTTCGGCCTCGCGGCGGCCGGAGACAATCACGGTGGAGCCCTGCTTGGCGAAAGCGATAGCCGTGGCGCGGCCGATGCCGGTCAGCGCGCCGGTGATGAGGACGACGGGATTGGGCATACGGAGACTCCTCGATTTGGCAAAAACCTGCCGATCCCTGCCAGGTGGGCATGGTCACAGGCTTTGCCGCTTCAGCGTTGCGTCCTATTTGGGAGGTACTGGCGCTTTTGAAAAAGACTTTGTAAGTTCCTCTCCATACCTGGAGAGCATGGAATGGAGCTTCGTCATCTCCGCTATTTCGTCGCCGTCGCGGAGGAAGGCAGCCTCACGGTGGCCGCCGAGAAGCGGCTGCACACCGCGCAGCCTTCGCTGAGCCGGCAGATCCGCGACCTCGAATTCGAAGTCGGCGTGCCGCTTCTCACACGAAGCGTCCACGGCGTTCAGCTGACGGAGTCCGGCCGGGTTTTTCTCGATCACGCGCGGCTGGCGTTGATGCAGGCCGAGGCCGCGACCGAAGGCGCGCGGCGTGCCGCTCAGCCTAGCAAACAGGTATTTGCGATCGGCTTCACGACCGGCCAGGAGGTCGACTGGCTGCCGCGCGCTACCAGACTGTTGCGAAACGAATTGGCCAATATCGAAATCCGGGTGTCCAGCGACCATTCGGCGACGCTGGCGGACGAGCTCGCTCACGGCAGGCTGGATGTCGCCTTCCTTCGCGCCGAGCAGATGCCGGACATCGAATTCAGGGTCGTGGCGCAGGAGCCGCTGGTCGCGGTTCTGCCCAGCGACCACAGGCTCGCGCAGCGCAAGACCTTCGATCCGCAGGATCTGGTCGGCGAAACCTATATCGGCATCTCGAAAGTGCCGCGCGTGCTTCGCGCGCTCATCGGCGATTACCTCGATCGCCATGGCATCAAGGTCACGCCGGCGTTCGAGATCGACAACTACGCGATGGCGATCTCGCTGGTCGCATCCAACCGCGGCGTTGCGATCTTGCCGGCATCGGCCAAGAATTTTCTGCCCTGGTCGGTGGTAAGCCGTCCCCTTGACGGAAAAGCGCCGACGATCGACGTGACGGTTGGCTATCGTCGAGATAACGCATCGACGATCTTAAGGACTTTTCTCTCAAGAATCGACGGTTTGAATGCGGCGGAGCACCGGCCAACGGCTTAGGCCGTTTTTCTACTCCGCTCAAACGGAGGCGGTGGATCCGCTTTGGCGGCAGGTCACCTAACGAACACAATGGACTAGCGCACCACTGGTAGCTACTTGGTAGCTATAGCGACCCAACGGTTCTCGACATTCACGGTAAGTGTCTGACTTTTTTTGGTACAGTTGGGTGGGCTCGAACCACCGACCTCCTGTTCCACAGACAGGCGCTCTAACCAACTGAGCTACAACTGCATCCGGCAAGGCGCCACCTAAAAACGGGGCGCCGAACGGGCGGGAAACTAGGTGCAACGCCCGGTTTTGGCAAGGCCGGGAGCTTGCAAGATCGCCCTCATTTTGCGCTCCTTTTCACCAGCAAAAAGCCCGGGCGACCGGCCCGGGCTGCGACCTAACTCAACGGCCGGACGATCGGCGATCAGGCGGCGGGCTTGTAATATTTCGAGGCGCTGGCCTTGATCGGCTCGACGGTTTCGGCCGCCGCCCGCTGCGACAGCTCGCCAAGCTCCTTGGCCTGGGCGGTGAAGGCCTCGAACTGCTTGCGGCTGTGGGTGGTCCACAGCTCGAGCGCTTCGGAGGGCGACTTGGCGCCGAGCAGCTCCTGGGCAAAGTCGAGCGCGGCGGTGGTGTTGGCCTTCACGAACTCCATCACCTTGGCCGAATAGGCACTCGCGCCCCTGCTGGCCGAAGTGAAGACGGCTTCGATGGTGCCGTTGTGGGTCTCGGCGGCATCCTTGAACTTGGCGTAGTTGTCGCGGGCCTGCGACACGCCCTTCTCGGCGAATGCACGCACCTGCTCGGGAACTTCGAAGGGAATGATGGAGGCAGAGAAGGGATCGGTAGCATTGGTCATTTCAGGAGTCCTTCATCGGGGCTGGATTGAACGACCCCCTTGCGCGCCGAGCCGAAAATGGGGCTGGAACGTCTCCGGCCATCACGCAGTGGGGATGCCCTCATCGGGCTTGCCGCAGCTACACGCATATAATGTCAATTTTGTGCATTGCAACCAAAACTTCGGTGCAATGCCACATACCGGGCACAACTACACACGCCTGCGCCACGGCCGCGCGACTCCGCGGAAAACGGCTGGCTTCGCTAACCTTTTGGCTCGCTAGTGTTTGGGCTGGGCCGCCTCGATCGCCGCCTTGCCCATGATCTGCCCCATCTCGCTGGCCTGCTCGGCGAGCGCGCGCATCTGCGTCGTCACATATTCGCTGTGCAGGCGCATCACCTCCGGGAGATCCTTGGCGTGCAGCAGCGACTGCGCATAGTCGAGCGAAGCCTGCACGTTCTTCTCGGCGTAAGCGATCGCCTTGGCGCTGATGTCCTTGGCGCCCGCGCGCACGGTGGCGCCGCGCTCCTCGATCGAACCGGCGGTCGCCTCGGCATTGGCCAGGAATTTCTCGAACGTCTTGCGCGCCTGCTCAAAGCTCGCTTCAGCCATCGATCGCATTTCCTTCGGAATCTCGAAACGTTCGTCACTCATGGTGCCACTCCTTCTTTAGGGCCGAGCTGCCACCCTGCCACCGAGGGGAATCATAGCCGCCAGAGGCGTCGTCGCAATGACATCCGCCCTTCAGGTTCCCATCCGCCAGTGGTATTCCGCAACAACGCAATGGGCGCGGGACGGTTCAGCGCGGCGACGGCTTCGGGCGGCGAATTAACGTTATCCCCTTTCGCCGCCGCCACCGTGGACCTGCCATTCCCGGCGGGCGATACTAGGAGATCGTTAAGGCTGTCATGCAGGGGCAGCCCCCCTCGTCGCCGCCACCCCTAAGCTGAACGGCCGATCCGCGATCATGACCAACCCGGAATTCCAGTTGCTGGCGATGTTCGATCCGCGACTGGCGCCCCATGCGACGAGCGCACAGCCGGCCTGGCTGTGGTCGAGCGACGGCACGCACATCCTCTGGACCAACGCTGCGGGCGCGGTGCTGTTCGGAGCCACGGACGCCGCAGCGCTCGCGCGCAAAACCTTCGGTCCGGCCGATCGGCATCGGCGCCAGGTCGCCCAGCTCGCCAATCGACTGCCGCTGTCCGGCACGGCGCGGCTGGAGCGGCTGCGCGGCTTTGGCGCACGCCCGGGCATGCTGATGACCTGCGGCTGCGCGCGGCTTGATTTCGCGGACGGCAGCCACGGCATCCTGGTCCAGGCGATCGAGACCTTTCCGCGCACCATGCCGCTCGACGAGCGGCTGCGGCGCCTGGCCGAGGGCCAGGAGCAGGCGGTGGCCGCCTTTACGCCGGACGGCAGCCTCGCTGGCGAGAGCAGCGCCGCGCGTCCGCTGCTCGGCACCATCGCCGAAGCCGACCTCAATGCCGCGCGCCACCACGCGCTGGAGCGCGGCCGGGTCGAGCTGTCCACCGCGGCCGGAGACCTGGTGATGCAGCGCGTCGGCGTTGGCGCCGATACCGGACTTGTCGCGCTGATCACGCCGCGCATCGTCGCAGCCACGCCCGTGCCCGAAGCGCCCGAGGCGGCGGCGCGCGAGGCTGCGCCGGTAACCGAACCTATCCACAGCAACGAGACTGCACTCGCCGAAGCGGAGACGACACGACAGATGCCGCAGCTAGAGACCTCACAGCCGCCGCGGCGCCACCCGCTGCGCTTCACCTGGCAGATGGATGAAGAAGGCCGCTTCGCGCTCGGCTCCGACGAGTTCACGCATCTGATCGGCCCGCGCACCGCCGCCGGCTTCGGCCGGCCCTGGCGCGAGATCGCGCAGGCCTTCGGCCTCGACCCGGCCGGGCGGGTGTGGGAGGCGATCCAAACCCGCGAGACCTGGAGCGGCATCACGCTGTACTGGCCCGTCGACGGCGGCGGAAGGCTCCCCGTCGAGCTTTCCGCGCTGCCGGTATTCGATCAGGACCGCACCTTCACCGGCTATCGCGGTTTCGGTGTCTGCCGCGATCTCGACAGCCTGGAACATCTCGCCGAATTTCGGCGAGCCGAGCCGTTCTTCGACATCGCGCCCGAGGAGGCGAAGCCGTCAGCCCCGGCCGCCGACATTGCTGCGAGCGAACCGGAGCGCGCTGCCGCCCTACATCCGCCCGTTGCGGCCGATCTGATGCCCTCCGAGCTTCCCGGACCCGTTGCTTCGATCGGCGATGAAAATTCACCATCGACCGATCCGGATCAGCCGGCGGCGAGGGGTGCAAATGTGGTGCCATTCCGCCCGCTCGGCGAAGCAAAATCGCCGGTGCTGTCAGCCGGCGAGAACCAGGCCTTCAACGAGCTGGCGCGTCAATTGTCGGCCCGGCTCGATCGCGACACTCAAGCCACGCCTGAGGCTGTGGTGACGAGCGAGATGACCGAGCCGCCGGCCGCCCAGCCTGCCGCCGAACCGCCGCGCCAACCTACGGCCGGCCCCGAATGGCTGACCGCGGCCGAGCCGCCGGCGCGCGGCGAAACCCGGCGCGACCGCACCCTGCTCGATCTGTTGCCGACGGGTGTCTTGATCTACCGGCTGGACCGTCTGCTCTACGCCAACGCGGCCTTTCTGCAGCGCATCGGCTATGACAGCCTGCATGCGCTGGAGCAGGCCGGCGGCGTCGATGCGCTCGATGTCGAGGCCGGCGTGTCGCAGAGAAGCAGCACATCGGAAACCGGCACGCCGGTGACGATCGCTGCACATGAGGGGGCCCCTGCCACCGAAGGCCGGCTCTACACCATCGAGTGGGACGGCGAGTCGGCACTGGCCTTGATGTTCACGCCGATGCCCGGCGCGCCACCGGCCGAGCCGCCCGCACGTCCGCCCGCACCGGAACCGGTCGTCGCCTTGGCGCCCGCGGCCGGCCATCCCAACGCCGAGGATCTCGCCGCCATTCTCGACACCACGGCCGAAGGCATCGTGATGTTCGATGCCACCGGCCGCATCCACGCCTGCAACCGCAGCGCCGAGGCACTGTTCGGCTATGACGGTTCGGAGTTGCTGCGGCAGCAACTGGTCGACCTGTTCGCGCCGGAAAGCCAGCACGCGATCGCCGAATATCTCGCAAGCGTCGAGAGCGCCGGGGTTGCCAGCCTGCTCGACCATGGCCGCGACGTGCTCGGCCGCGTCGCCGGGGGCGGCCTCATCCCGCTGTCGACGACCATCGGGCGCACGCGCTCCGATGGTCCGAACTTCTTCGCGGTGTTCCGCGATCTCTCGCAGACCAGGAAGGGCGAGGGCGAGTTGCAGCAGGCGCGGCGGCTTGCCGAGCGCGCGGCCGATGCCAAGGCCGACATGCTCGCTCGCATCAGCCATGATGTGCGCACGCCGCTCAATGCCATCATCGGCTTCGCCGAGGTGATGATCGCCGAGCGTTTCGGCGCGCTCGGCAACGAGCGCTATCTCGAATACATGAAGGACATCCGCGGTTGCGGCGAGCGGGTGATCGCCATCATCAACGATCTTGCCGAATTGTCGCGCATCGAGACCGGCAAGCTCGATCTTGCCTTCACCGACCAGAACCTCAACGAGATGGTGGAGAGCTGCGTCGCCATGATGCAGCCGCAGGCCAACCGCGAGCGCATCATCATCCGCACCTCGCTGGCACATGCGCTGCCGCCGGTCGTCGCCGACGGCCGCGCGCTGCGCCAGATCACCATGAACCTGATCGGCAACTCGATCCATCTCGCCAACCCCGCCGGCCAGGTCATCGTCTCGACCGCGCTGTCGGATGTCGGCGAGGTGGTGCTGCGGGTGCGCGATACCGGCTCCGGGCTCAACGACAACGAAGTCGCAGCCGCCTTGGACCCATTCCGCACCCCGCCGCCGTCGGATCAGGCCTCCGAAGCGGCGGGCGTCAGCCTGTCGCTGACCAAGGCGCTGGTCGAGGCCAACCGCGCCCGCTTCAACCTCAAGAGCGCGCCCCACAGCGGCACGCTGGTCGAGGTGGTGTTCTCGCGGGCGCTGGCGCGGAGCTGAGAAATTCCGGCCTGCTTCAGGCGCGTACTTTTCCCGCAATCAACCGGGCTTGCGGGAACCGGTTTTGTCGGGGGACAATTTGCACGCGCGCAAGGTGTCGTTCCCGCTTTCGGGTCATGATGCCTGGAAAGCCAACGACGAATCGGAGCCGGTGCGATGGGCCTCACTCTCATTGAAATGATGTTCTCGATCTTCCGCGGCCATATTCCCGACCACGCGGGCCGCACTGCTGCGGTGGTCACCGTCCCGCCCGCCGCCTTGCTTGGCGTGTTCGCGGCCGCGGCGGCCGCGGTCGCCATCCTCGCAGGCGCCCTGTGGGCGACCGTCTGGCTGGCGCTCTGGCTGATCTAGCGCCGCTCGCTCCAGCTTCGCCGCAGCCCGCATGAGCGCGGCGATATGAGCGGATGATTTCCCCGGCCATCGCTCCGCTCACCCCGGCTACGAAGCCGCTCCTCCATTCGTCCTGGGCATCAGGGATGCACCGGCCC
Source organism: Bradyrhizobium sp. (assembly GCA_019243075.1). GTDB lineage: Bacteria > Pseudomonadota > Alphaproteobacteria > Rhizobiales > Xanthobacteraceae > Bradyrhizobium. The sequence continues at coordinate 4,312 of JAFAUV010000181.1, read as the reverse complement.
GGCTTGATCTCGACTTGAATTTCCGCCGAAATGACCGATCGCCCGCGCAAGATGGGCGATCGCAGGCACAGGGAGGTCTTCATGTCGAGGATGCTGGAGGGCAAGGTCGTATTGGTGACCGGCGGCGGGTCCGGCATCGGGCGTGCAACCGCCGCGGCAATGGCGAGAGAGGGAGCACGCGTGGCCGTCGCCGATCTGTCGCAGGAAGGCATCGAGGCCACCGTTGCCTTGATCAATTCCGCCGGCGGCCAGGGAATCGCGATCACTGGCGACGTCGCCGAGGAAACCGACGTGGCGAACATGGTGGCGCGCACGGTCGCGGCCTTCGGCCGTATCGACTGCGCCTTCAACAACGCCGGCGTTTCCGGGCGGGCCGTCGGACCGACCGGTCAGCGTCTGCACGAGCTCGCCCAATCATCCGTGGCCAAAATGTTCGCGGTCAATCTGATGGGCGTGTTCCTCTGCCTGAAGCATGAGATCACGCAAATGCTGGCCCAGGGCGGCGGCGGCGCCATCGTCAACACCTCCTCGATCGCCGGGCTGATCGGGCTTGCCACGTCGGGGCATTATGTCGCCGCCAAGCACGGCGTCGTCGGCCTCACCAAGACCGCGGCCATCGAATACGCTTCGGATGGCATCAGGGTGAACTGCGTCAATCCCGGTTACATCCAGACGCCGATGACCGACGAGATGATGAAGACGCGCCATGATGAGATCATGGCCAAGGTGCCGGTGCGGCGGCTCGGCCGCGCGGACGAGATTGCGGAAGCCGTGGTCTGGATGTGCTCGGACAAGGCTTCCTTCATGACCGGCGCCGTGCATCTCGTCGATGGCGGCTACTGCGCGGCTTAGCCAGCCGTCTGCGCGGCGCGCAGGAAATCGGCGATCGTCTCCAGGAAAACCTGCGGCGCCTGCAATTGCGGGACATGCGCGCAGCCCGGAATGATCTTCAGCCGCGCATCGGGCAGCAGAGCAGCGAGCTCGAGCGACATCGGCGGCGGGGTGGCTTCGTCCTGTTCACCGACGACGACCAATGCCGGCACTTTCACCCGGCTCAACTCGGGCCGCAGGTCGAGCGCGGCGAGCTGGCCGCAGGCCTCGCGGAACACGTCTTCATTCGTTTTCAAAAACGCCGCGCGGCGCTCCGCCATCAGATCCGGATGCTGCGCCTGGAACTCCGCCGCGAACAGCCGCCGCATCGCGATATCCGAGATCGCCGCGAGCCCCTTGGTCCTCGAAGCCGCCGCCATGTTGCGAAAGGCTTCGCGCCCGGGCTCGGAGAAGGCCGCGCCGCAATCGGCGAAGATAAATCGTGAAGCGATGGCGCCATGGCGGATCGCCATCAGCAGCGCGACAAAACCGCCATAACCGTTGCCCAGCACGATCGGCGGCTGTCCGCCTGAGGCTTCCCGCACCGCTTCCGCCATGCGGTCGGCGACGGCGGCGAGCCCACCATGGACCGCCTGCGAGCGGCCGAAGCCCGGCAATTCCGGGACGATGACGCGAAACGATCGCGACAGCTGCGGCGCGATGGCATCGAAACTCGCGCGATCCGACAGGAGCGAGTGGAACAGGAACAAGGGCGGGCCGCAGCCGACTTCCGCCGCGCCGACATTGCCGTCGGCATAGAGCCTCTGCATGGCCGCTCCCCTTTCAGATGCCGGCGAAGGCTGCTTGCCCCCGAATGGACAGATCAAATGCACACTTTGGGCCTTTGCACTTGACCTGATATTTCACAAAGGCAACAATAGCCAGAGAATTCGGCGGGAAAACCCCATGCTTCTCCGGGAAAATATCTATGGCATGCTGCGATCTGATATACTGGCATGCCGGCTAGCTCCCGGCGCTGATGTGCGGGAGCAGGAGCTGGCCCTGCGCTATGCGGTGAGCCGGCAGCCGGTGCGCGAGGCGCTGCTGCGGCTCGAACGCGAGCATCTCGTGACCGTGCAGCCGCGCCAAGGTTATCGCGTCAATCCGATCTCGGTTGGCGATGCGCGCGACCTCCTGCGCTTTCGCCTCGCGCTGGAGCCGGCCTGCGTGGATGAGGCGATCGAGAACGCCGGCGATCCGGTCCTGAAGGCGCTGGACAAGTTTCGCCGCTTCTCCGGCAATCGCGAGGACTTCATCACCTATAATCGCGGCTTTCACTTCGCGCTGGCGCATGCCTCGGGCAACCGGCGCATGGCCGCCGCGCTGTGCGACCTGATCGGGCAGGCCGATCGGCTGGTGCGGGTCAGCCTCGCCAATCTCAGGGGACATGACCCCAAGAAACTGGTCGCCGAACATGTCGCGCTGATCGAGGCGATGCAAAAGCGCGATCGCCGCACGGCCGCGCGGCTGATCAAAGCGCATATCGGCGCCACCGAAAAACGCGTGTTGCCGGCGTTGATGCGCAACGCCGTGATTGTCGAAGGGTGAGAAAGATGAATATTCCGGCCAACAGCATCGACGTCGAAATCCATGGCAATTTCGTCGACGGCTGCGAGATCGAGGCGGGCAGCGGCGAGATGCTCGACGTCCGCAATCCCGCGACCGGCGACGTGATCGCGCGCATTCCCAGTTCGACCGCCGCCGACATCGATCGCGCGATGAAGAGCGCCCGTTCGGCTTTCGAGGGCAGGGCCTGGGGCGGCATGGACATCCGTGCGCGAGCGAAGCTTGTGAACAGGCTCGCCGACGCATTCGAGGCCAACCTCGAGTCCCTGTACCGGCTGGAGACGCTCAACAACGGCCGTCCGGTCAATGAGACCCGCGCCCAGCTTTCGCGCCTGCCGGACTTCTTCCGCTATTTCGCCGGCCTTGCGCTATCGCGGCGCGATGCGGTGATCCCGGTCGAGGGCTCCTATCTCAATTACACGCTGCGCACGCCGATCGGCATCGTCGCCAACTGCACGCCGTTCAATCATCCCCTGATGATCCTGTGCAAGTCGCTCGCCGCGGTGCTGGCGTCCGGCTGCGTCACCGTGGTGAAGCCGTCCGAATACACGCCGCTGACGACCCTGAAGCTGGCAAGGATTTTCACCGACGCAGGTCTGCCGCCCGGCGTCTTCAACGTCGTGCTCGGCCTCGGCCACAGCGCCGGAAAGATGCTCGCCGAACATCCCGACATCGACAAGCTGGTCTTGACCGGGGGGACCGAGGCCGGCCGCATCGCCGGCGCTGCGGCGGCAAAGGTTTTCGCCCACCAGACCATGGAGCTCGGCGGCAAGACGCCCGTGCTGGTGTTCGACGACTATGACATCGACCGCGCCGTCAACTATGCTGCCTTCGGCGCCTTCATCGGCGCTGGCCAGACCTGCATCTGCGCCTCGCGCCACCTGGTGCAGGCTTCGATCTATGACGAGTTCGTTGCGAAGCTGAAGGCCAAGGCCGAATCCATCCGTATCGGCGACCCCTCCGATTCCACCACCCAGCTCGGGCCGGTGATCTCGGCCAGGCAGCGCGATCGCGTGATGTCCTATTGCGGGGTCGGCCGCGAACAGGGCGCACGCCTGATCACGGGCGGCCGCACCCCGAAAATTCCCGGCCACGAGAACGGCTATTTCGTCGAACCGACGGTGTTCGCGGATGTGAAGAGCGACATGCGCATCTTCCAGGAGGAAGTGTTCGGCCCGTTCACCTCGGTGACGCCGTTCACCGACGAGGCCGACGCGCTCAGGCTCGCCAACGATTCGCCGTTCGGCCTCGCCGCCGCGGTGCGCACCAGGGACGTTGCGCGCGCCCATCGCGTCGCTGCGCAGGTGAAGGCCGGCATCGTCTGGATCAACGACCATCACCGGCTCGATCCGGCCTCGCCCTGGGGTGGCGTCGGCGATTCCGGCGTGGGACGCGAATGCGGTACCGAAAGCTTCGACGACCATTTCCATGTCAAGAGCGTGATGGTCGCCACCCATGACGCGCCATTCGACTGGTACGGCGACACGACGGGACAGCGGCGGCTGAACTAGCCGAAACATCCGGAACGACCAGCGAAGCTGGCTCCAGCAAATGTCACAGGGGGAAACTTCACATGCCCGACGCAGTAAACGCCGGCGCGCGTCTTGACCGGCTGCCGATCTCAGGCTTTCACTACCGCATCTTCTGGCTGGTCGGCGCCGGCATGTTCTTCGACGGCTACGACCTCTATGTCGCCGGCGGCGTGCTGGCCTCGCTGATCCAGAGCAAATTCTCCACCCTGCCGCAGAACCTGCAATTCATCTCGCTGACCTTTGTCGGCATGACGTTGGGCTCGCTGATCACCGGATTCGTCGGCGACAAGTTCGGCCGACGCTTCACCTATCAGATCAACTTGCTCATCTTCGGCCTCGCCTCG
>JAFAUV010000069.1 GCA_019243075.1 Bradyrhizobium sp. | reverse complement strand
TCCAAACTTACCGTTCTCTTAGGTCAATTCCTTGAAGGAATCATTTCACTTTTTGTCACGTAATGTTGGTCGTCGCTCCAACTTCAGGAGCAATTTTTTGCAACCACGTGAGGCTTACCTTAGGCCGCCTCGTCGCCGTCCTCGGCCGGCTTCGCCACCTTCTCCTTCTTCGGCCGCGGGCCGATCGAAGGCTTGGCGTTGTCGGCGAGGATCTCGGTGATGCGAAGCACCGTGATCTCGTCGCGATAGCCGCGCTTGCGGCGCGAGTTCTTGCGGCGCCGCTTCTTGAACGCGATCACTTTCGGACCGCGCTTGTGCTGCAGCACTTCGGCCGCCACGGAAGCGCCTGTCACGTTCGGCGTTCCCAGCAGTGGCGTCTCGCCGCCGAGCACCAGCACTTCGCCAAGCTGCACGATCGTGCCGACATCGCCGGCGATCTTGCCAATCTCGAGCACATCATCCGGAACGACGCGGTACTGCCGGCCGCCGGTTTTGATGACTGCGAACATCGTTTGATCCCTTCGTGTTCGATCCCGGCCTCGGGCTCTGCCCGGGTCGGCTTTTTGTTCAGTCGTTAATGGGTACTTCAATGGGTACTTTTCGCGCGATCGATATTGGATGATCCAGGATTGGACGATCCAAGTGCGATTGAGCGCAAAAATAAGCGGCGCGAGAAATCCCGCGCCGGAATGCTGCCGACTTATAGCGGCTCGGCCCGCAAGTCAAGGCAAAGGAGGCGAAAACCGGCCGGAAATGAAGGATTTGGCGGAAAAAAGGGCGAATATCGAGGGGGCGAGGAGCGAATGGGCATTGGCCGCCAGCGCTATTCGCCCCTTCCGGGCCGCCATTCGCCCCGCTTTGAAACCAATGGGTTCCCGCACCGTTGTCCCCGGCGCGGGCGCAAGCGGGCAGGCAGGCATGGCTGAAGAGGTTACGACCACAACGGGCATCGGCAACCATGGTGCGAGCCGCCTGCCGTCGGTCAGTGTCGACAGCTTCAACATCGAATTGAAGGATGACGAGGGTTTTCTCGGCGACCGTGCCTCCAAGGGCGCCTTTCGCAAAATCTTCGACCGCTGGCGCAGGCCGCTTCGCAAGACCGGCAAGGACCCGTTCGGCGAGGTCCCCTCCGAGCAGATCAGCAAGAAGGCGCTGGACGACATGCTGATCGGTGACGACAGCGAGGCCTCCGCCGTGGTGCATAGCGCGATCGAGGAATTCGCCCAGGAACTCGCCTATGTCACGCGGCGGTTCCTCAGGTCCAAGGACTGGGCCAAGACCGAGCGCATCGTGGTCGGCGGCGGTTTTCGCGACAGCCGGCTCGGGGAGCTTGCGATCGCGCGCGCCGAGATCATCCTCAAATCCGAAGATCTCGAGATCGAGATGCGGCCGATCGGCTTTCATCCCGACGAAGCGGCGCTGATCGGCGCGCTGCATCTCGCGCCGTCCTGGATTTTCGAGGGTTACGACAGCATTCTGGCGGTGGATATCGGCGGCACCAATATTCGCTGCGGCGTGGTCGAGACGCGCCTGAAAAAGGCCGAGGACTTGTCCAAGGCCAATGTGTGGAAGTCGGAGCTGTGGCGTCACGCCGATGACGAGCCCTCGCGCGAGGGCGCGGTGAAGCGGCTGGTGAGGATGCTGAAACACCTGATCGACGCCGCCGACGAGGAGGGTTTCAAGCTCGCGCCCTTCATCGGCATCGCCTGTCCCGGCGTCATCAAGGAGGACGGCGGCATCGAGAAGGGCGCGCAAAACTTGCCGGGCAATTGGGAGAGCAGCAAGTTCAACCTGCCGTCGAGCCTCGTCGAAGCGATCCCAGTCATCGGCGATCATGACACCGCCATCCTCATGCACAATGATGGCGTGGTGCAGGGATTGGCCGAAGTGCCGTTCATGCAGGACATCGAGCGGTGGGGCGTGCTCACCATCGGCACCGGGCTCGGCAATGCCCGTTTCACCAACCGCAGGAAAGAAAACGGCAAGGCCGAGAAGAAGAATGGCGAGAAGAAGGAAGCCGAGAAGAAGGTAGCCGAGAAGGACAAGAAGTAACCTTGACCGGTTAGGTTAAAACCGGCTTCGCGTTGCCGGCTCCCGCGCAATTGCTAGCGTTGCCCGCGCCGCTCACGCCGATCGGCGAAGCCCCAACTTCCCGACCGGCATTGCAATGAGCGGCACGGGACCGCCAGTTTTTATCGCGTCTGGCGGTCCCACGTTTTCAGGACCACGTTTTCAGGACCACCGGATCCGCTCGAAGAACGAAGCGATCTCGCTTGCGGCGCGGTCCGGATCTTCCCGATGCGGGAAATGGCCGACGCCATCAAACATCGCGAGATCGAGCTGCGAGAACGTCTCGCCCATGCGGTCGGTCCAGGCATAGGGAAACAGCGGATCATGCTCGGCCCAGCGCACGCAGGTCGGCACCTCGATCGGCGCAAGCTGGGGCGCCTCGCCCTGCATCATCTTCAGGCGGCCGGCATGCGTGCCCTGGTAATGCGCAAAGCCGCCGGCGAGATTGCCCGGCTTGAAGAAGTTGTCGGTGAACGCTTCCAACACGTCGTCGAAAGCGTTCTTGCGGTGCGACCAGCTCTTCAGGAAGTGCCCGATATAGGTGCGGCAGCTCTCGCGCGTGGCGCCGACCAGCATGGGTGCCATCTCCATCTGGTGGAAGGACTGATACCAGATGTGATTGAGCCGGTCGGGCGTGCCCATCCGCGGCCCGATGCCGGGATAGACGAAGTCGAAGAAGAACAACCCGGCGAGGCGATCGGGCGCGGCCCTCGCGAGCGGCTGCATGACGGCGCCGCCGACGTCATGGCCGACCACGCCGAATCGCTCGATGCCGAGCGCGTCCATCAGCGCCAGCATGTCGGGCACGTGCCGGTCCGGGCCATAGGGGCCGTCCGGCTTGTCGCTGTCGCCAAAGCCGCGCAAGTCAGGCGCGATCAGGCTATAGCGCCCCGAAAGCCGAGTCATGACCGGCTCCCAGGTCAGCCAGAACTCCGGCCAGCCATGCAGCAATAGCAGCGGCTTGCCGCCTGCCGTGCGCGCCACATGGAATGCGCCGCCATTGGCGTGGACAATCAAGTGCTCGATCATGGGTGGTCCCCTGATTTGGAGGCGAAAAGCCTCTAGGATTTATCATTGCGCGCCTTGTCTGGTCAGCCGTCCTCGCCTAGAACACGGCCCCGACCACGGGGGCGATGCCCCTGATTTGCACCCAAAGGAGAGGTGGCAGAGTGGTTGAATGCACCGCACTCGAAATGCGGCATAGGTGCAAGCCTATCGGGGGTTCGAATCCCTCCCTCTCCGCCACCGGTATCCGATAGCGCAGAAGTCCTTCAAAACAAGGCGTTTCTCAAACCGCCGGAAAATGACGGTGTAGCACCACGGTGGAGCACCGCGGTGGCTCAAGTTGCCACCATTCGGCTACGTGCTGCAAGCTTGGGCGAGGGCTCATTCTGAGGGCCCGACGGGCGATGTACTGCCCTTAGAGGCAGCGAGCCCGACCGATGACACTGGAGCGGGACGAAAGAGACCACCGCAATTGCCCAAGCGATGGGCCGCGTCACGCCATCGTGCCCGAGCGGGAGCAGGCCGGCGCTGCTGGGAAGGCCGCCCGCTACGGCGCTATTGAAAGCGCGCGGTCGCCGCATTCGAGGTCGCTTTGCTCAAGGACGTGAATAGCCACGCTTCGAGATTCCAATCGGCATAAAATCAAATTCGGCTGTAGCTGATAGGAGCCTGGCGTAGTTGCCTGCTGCGCGCTGCGGCAAGCTTGAACCGGACCCGGACGGTCTCGGCCGTCGGCATCCCGCTGCGGCCCGCGCCCATGTCGGTGGGCCGGGCCGCGGACCGCGGCGGCGACGAGCAAGGCGGATCCGGACGGGATCGCCCCGGCCGCCGGGCCGCTGCGGCACTCGCCTCATGCCGACGGCCGGACCGGGCGCGGCGGCGGCGACGGGCGCGGGCGGATGCGGACGTGTCGGTCTCTCACTCGGCATCCTGCAGCCTGCATGCGCGACTGGCCGCGAACGCGGCTCAGTGCCCGCGAACGCCGACGACAGCAAGGTCGAGCCAGGACGATCGGAGAGGCGGCGACGACAACGAGGGTGAGTTGATCTGGACGGGACCCGTCGCGGCCTCCGGCCCGCTGCGGCAGCGCCCCCGGCGGTGGCCCAGACCGCGGACGGCGCCGTCCGCGGGACCGGCCGCTGCGGGGCGCGGACCAGCGGCTCCGGTGACAACCATCGGCCGCGGCGCGGCCCTGGCCGGCGCGGAAACCGGCGGCGCCGGCGGGGGCAAGACTTTTCGGGCTTCCCTTTACTCAAGGAGTCGAGTCAAGGCTCGCTGCAACCGACACGATCTTTATGCAACAATTAGGCATAAAACGCAACTAATGACTTGTTCAACACACTTTATTGGCATACATTGCAACCGCAACTGCCAAAACTGGAACCTCGCATGCAGCACTTCGCCCTCATCCAATCTCTCTGCCGGGTGGCGATGTCCAATCCCAACCCGGCGCTGACGAAGCAGGTCGAGCGTCTGCGCAACGCGATGCAGGAGGCCGGCGAGTCCAAGGAAGCCGCGGCCCTCTCGGCCATCCTGACCAGCGCCGAACGCGCGGAGGATATGACGCCCAGCAAGTTGACCCGGTCCCTTGTTATGACCGGCGGCGAGACGCTGACCCGCAACACCGTGATCCCGGTCGACCGCGAAACGTCGACCCCGCTCGCCCAGGTCATTTTCCAGCAGCAGATCCCCGAGGGCGCCCCCATTTTCAGCGCCGACGTCAGTGGCGCGATCAAATCCCTGCTCGAAGAGTGGTCTCACCTGGAGGCCTTCGATGCCGCCGGCATCAAGCCCAGTAAAACCTGCCTCATCTACGGTGCGCCAGGCACCGGCAAAACGCGCCTTGCCATGTGGATGGCCAAGCAGCTCGATCTTCCTGTGGTGGTCGCAAGGCTCGATAGCCTGGTGTCTTCGTTCCTGGGAACCTCGTCGCGCAACATCGGCACCCTCTTCAATTTCGTGAACCGCTTCCGCTGTGTGCTGCTACTTGATGAGTTCGATGCGCTGGCCAAGCTACGCGACGATCCGCAGGAGGTCGGAGAGATCAAGCGCATCGTCAACGCGCTGCTGCAAAATCTCGACACGCGCGAGCCCCTCGGGTTCACGATCGGCATCACCAACCATCCCCAGCTGCTCGACCCGGCGGTCTGGCGACGCTTCGAAGTGCAGCTGCAAATCCCCAACCCCGACACGCAGCTGCGGCTTGATATGGCCCGTCTTTTCATGATGCCGACCGAAGCGCCGGAATCACACCTGAAACTTTTTGCCTGGTTCACTGAAGGCGCCACGGGCGCCGAGCTCGAGGCCGTGGTCCGCAGCTATAAGAAGCTGAGAGCGGTAAGGGGCGATAAGCCCTATGAGCTGCTCGACCTATTCAGACAGTTCGCAACGCTCAACAGCGGCCGCCTCAACGCGGAACGCCGGCATCTGCTTCAAGATCCGGCCGACCTGCTGGAGGCTCTGCATCGCGATACCGAACTCTCCTTCTCCCAGGCAGAGCTGGGCGAGATCATCAACAAAGACAAATCCACAATCAGCCGCATGCTGAATTCACGCAATAAGTCGGTGAGAAGCCATGGCTAGTCCTGTCCAGATCGTTCTCAATCCCAACAATTTCTCCGAAGACCGCGATAAGCCGGGCGGCGGCGGTCCAAAAACCGATTTCTTTCTCGACGACGACATCGGATTCGCTGCGCATCGCCAGAATGTCCTGAAGCAGTTGGCGGACGTCACGGCCGGCCTGCAGCGTCAGGCCCCGGCGTTCGGCCCGGTCGGCTTCGTGAAGGTGATCCTCCGCCGTAAGGCCTGGGCGAAGAGCCATCGTCCGCTGCACGCCCTGTTTTCCGAGCGCCGCACGCGCCTTGTCGGCAACCTCGATCTCGGCGAACTCATCGTCGAAGCGACCCCGCAGGCCTTGGCCGAAATCGCAGCGGAAGTGGCGAGGGCCGAGGATCATACCCAGCGGCGCTTTAATGAGCGCACCAAGAAGCTGGAGGCGGTGCCGACGCCGCGCCGCAGCGAGACGGGCGCGATCGAAAGCATTGAGCTTTATGGCGCAGGGGACCGTCGCCAATTCGACCTGGACCAGGCGGTCGTGTGGCTGTCCAACCCGAAGACCGGCGGCCAATATGAGGTCGAGCTGTTTGAAATCCCGCCGGTGCCGGCGAACTACGATATTGCCGGCTTCCGTCGCCAGCTTTTTGAATCGTTTACCGCTGGCCTGCAGCATCTCGGAACGGGCCTTGACGTCCACGCACTGCCCCGTCGCGTCGGCGGTGAGCAGCCGACCTATGCGGTTCGCCTCGAGCAGTCGGCACAGCCGCCGATCGTGCGCATGTTGCCGTCGGCCGGCGAACGTGGCCGTGAGATCGCGCCGTTCGATCCGAACCGCGACC
>JAFAUV010000262.1 GCA_019243075.1 Bradyrhizobium sp. | reverse complement strand
GATGCGGCGGTTGGCAAGGAGCGGCTAGCTCCGCTCTCTCCTCGTCATTGCGAGGAGCGTGAGCGCCGAAGCAATCCAGAGTGTTTCCGCGGAGGCAATCTGGATTGCTTCGCTGCGCTCGCAATGACGACGTGGCTAGCATCCCGGCTTAGCTTTTCCTCCTCGCATTCACCGCGATCGACAGCAGCGCCCGTTGCGCGATGACGGCGGCGAGTGCGGTCTGCTTGCGCATGTCGAGGGCGGCGGTTCCGAGCTGGTCGATGATGGTGGCGAGCCGCGCCGGCGAAAAATTGCGCAGTGCGACCTCGACCATGGGCTTGCGTGAGAAATGCAGCCGCGGAAATCCGCCGTCGAGCACGGAGGAGGCCGGCGCGCCGTCGGCGATCGCCAGTGCCGATTTGTGCAGCCACGCCGCCTGGCGCTGGGCGGAGGCGATGATCATGCCGGGATAGGTGCCGGCCACCATGGCCTTCTGGAATTCGCTCTCGACCAGATCGGGCTTGCCGGCAAAGGCGCCGTCCACGATCGGATCGAGCTTCAGCTCGGAGGCGTCGGCGACCACGGCCATGACATGGTCGAGGGTCACCTCGCCCTCGCCATGGGCGAACAGCGTCAGCTTCTTCAGTTCGTTGCGCGAAGCCTGGCGGTCGCCGCCGAGCAGGCTCATCAGCGCCGCACGGGCGTCGGGCGCGATCTTCAAATTGGCGCTAAGCAATTCCTCGTCCATCAGCTTCGCCAGATCGCGCTCGGTGTCGGGATAGCAGCCGATCGCGACCGCTGTCTTGGCGCGCTCGCAGGCCTTGCGCAGCGGCGATTCCGCGCGCAGGTCCCCGGCCTCGATGACGATGCGGCAATCCTTGATCGGGGTCCCGGCAAGGGTTTCCACGCCGCCGGCAAAATTGCGCGAGCCGGCACGGATACGGATGGCGCGACGGCCGCCGAACAGCGGCACGGTCAGCGCCTCATCGACCAGCCGCGACGGCTCGGCGGAGAGCTCGTCACCATCGAGCCGCACCAGCGAGAACGGATCGTCGATATTGTCGACGGCGGATTTCAGCAGCGCGTCGGCGCGTTCGCGGACCAGGCCCGCATCGGGACCATAGAGCAGGATGATCGGACGGCCCGGATCGGGACGGGCGAGGAAAGTGTCGATGTCTCTGCCGCGCAGCGCGACCAAGTCAGGTCCCGGCGGTGAAATACGCAGCCAGCCGCGTATTGATGTTTTCGGCGATCTCGTCGGCGGCGCGGTCTTCGGCGTCGCGGAAGGCGCGGGAGCGGGCGAAGCGCTGGTAGGAGCCGGGCATGTCGTAGCTGACGCGCGAGAATGTCGATCCCGTCATCAAGGACTTGTTGGTGGCGATCTCGACCAGATTGTACTGCGCGTCGATGCCGTAATTCTCGCTGGTCGGCAGGCCCGTATTGACGTCGATCATCAGCGAGGAGCGGGTGGTCGTGAAGCGCAGCACGAGACGGTAGAGCGGCGGCGCGCCGGTGGCGTTGCCGTAAAGCTTGAACGCCAGCGCATTGCGGATCGCGACGCCCACGCGCGCTTCGCGGGAGGCGTTGGGCTTGTCGACCGGCGGGACGTCGACGGTCGCGAGCTTGTCGCGCAGGTCGGGACTGCCATCCCTGTGCTCGGCATACATCGGCTGGAAGCATCCGGCCGTGAGTGCGGCGAGCGCGACGACGGCCGCGAGCCGGGCAGCGAGGCGAAGCTTAGCCGACGACATTGACGATCCTCATGGGAACCACGATCACCTTGCGGACGGGCTTGCCGCCGAGGGCGAGTTTTACTGCATCAAGCGCCAGAACGGCAGCCTCGATCTGCGGATTTTGCGCGTCCCGTGGCACCGTAACATCACCCCTCTTCTTGCCGTTCACCTGCACCACCAGGGTCACGCTATCCTCAACCAGCAAATCGCGTTCGATTTGCGGCCAAGCGGCTTCCGAAATCAGTCCGTCCTGGCCCAAAACCGTCCAGCACTGCTCGGCCAGATGCGGCATCATGGGCGCGAAAAGCTGAACCAGGATGAGCGCGGCCTCCTTGACCGCCCAGGCGAGATCGGCCGCTGGCCGACCGTCCTTGGCCAGCACGTCCGACAGCGCATTGGCGGCCTCGCGGATATGGGCAAGGCAGACATTGAAATGCAGCCGCTCGATACCGCCCGACACCTTGTCCAGCGCGCCATGGGCGGCCTTGCGCAAGGCGAGCGCATCCTCGCCAAAGGCAGCCGGCCGCGCCGCGGGCGCGCGTTTCGCGACTTCAGCCGAATCATTCACCAGCCGCCACAGCCGCTGCACAAAGCGCGAGGCGCCCTGCACCCGCTCGTCGCTCCAGATCACGTCGCGATCGGGCGGTGAATCCGACAGCATGAACCAGCGCGCGACATCGGCGCCATAGGTCGCGATGATGTCGTCGGGATCGACGGTGTTCTTCTTCGATTTCGACATCTTCTCGATCGCGCCGATCGTGATGTCCTCGCCGGTCGCGCTCAGTACCGCACGGCGACCATTCGCCCCGGTCTCGACCGTGACCTCGGCCGGCGTGACATAGGAGCCGTCCGCCTTCTGATAGGTCTCGTGCACCACCATGCCCTGGGTGAACATGCCGGCGAAGGGCTCCTTCATGTCGATGTGGCCGGTCGCCTTCATCGCGCGGGTGAAGAAGCGGCTATACAGCAGATGCAGGATCGCGTGCTCGACCCCGCCGATATATTGGTCGACCGGCATAAAGCGGTTGGCGACGGGGAGCGTCGTCGGCGCCTTCTCGTTCCAGGGATCCGTGAAACGGGCAAAATACCAGGACGAGTCGACGAACGTGTCCATGGTGTCGGTTTCGCGTGTCGCCTCAGCGCCGCATTGCGGGCAGGCGACGTGCTTCCAGGTCGGGTGATGGTCGAGCGCGTTGCCCGGCTTGTCGAAGGTTGCATCCTCCGGCAGCTTGACCGGCAGATCCTTGTCCGGCACCGGCACCACATCGCATTTCGGGCAATGGATGACGGGGATCGGGCAGCCCCAATAGCGCTGGCGCGAAATGCCCCAGTCGCGCAGGCGGAAGTTGACCTGGCGCTCGCCCACCGGCGCGTTGTCGCGCCATTCCGATTCCAGCCGCTGGGCGACTTCTTCCTTGGCGTCCTCGATGGTGAGCCCGTCGAGGAAACGCGAATTGATCATGCGGCCGTCGCCGTCATAGGCGGTGTCGGTAATGACAAAGGTCTTCGGGTCCTGGCCCAGGGGGCAGACCACCGGCGTGTTGCCAAGATCGTACTTGTTGACGAAGTCGAGGTCGCGCTGGTCATGCGCGGGGCAGCCGAAGATGGCGCCGGTGCCGTATTCCATCAGCACGAAGTTCGCCACGTAAACCGGCAGCGTCCAGCCCGGATCGAACGGATGCACGGCGCGGATGCCGGTGTCGTATCCCTGCTTCTCCGCGGTATCGATGATCTCCTGCGCGGTGCCGATGCGTTTGATCTCGGCGACGAAGGCGGCAAGCTTCGGGTCTTTCGCGCTTGCTGCTTGCGCCAGCGGATGATCGGCCGAGATCGCCATGAATTTCGCGCCGAACAGCGTGTCGGGGCGGGTCGTGAAGATCTTCAGCTCGCTCTCGCCGGCTGGCGTGGTTTTCGGGTCCAGCGCGAAGCGGATCAAGAGGCCTTCGGAGCGCCCGATCCAGTTGCGCTGCATCAGGCGCACCTTGTCGGGCCAGCGGTCAAGAGTGTCGAGCGCTTCCAGCAGCTCCTGCGAGTACTTCGTGATCTTGAAGACCCACTGGTTCATTTCCCGCTGTTCGACAACCGCTCCCGAGCGCCAGCCGCGGCCATCGATCACCTGCTCATTGGCCAGCACGGTCATGTCGACCGGGTCCCAGTTCACCTTGCGCTTTTCGCGCTCGGCCAGGCCCGCTTTGAGGAAGTCGACAAACAGCTTCTGCTGGTGCTTGTAATAAGACGGGTCGCAGGTCGCGAACTCGCGTGACCAGTCGAGCGACAGCCCGATCGAGCGAAGCTGCTTCTTCATCGCGGCGATGTTGTCGTAGGTCCAGGCCTTCGGCGCCACCTTGCGTTCGATCGCGGCATTCTCGGCCGGCAGCCCAAACGCGTCCCAGCCCATCGGGTGCAGGACGTTAAAACCCTTGGCGCGCATGTAGCGCGCCAGCACGTCGCCCAGCGTGTAGTTGCGGACATGGCCGATATGGATGCGCCCGGACGGGTAGGGAAACATCTCGAGCACATAATATTTCGGCCGCGGGTCGTCGTTTTTCGACGAAAAAATCGCCTTTTCGTCCCACTGGCGTTGCCAGCGCGGCTCGGCTTCGCGGGCGTTGTAGCGTTCGGAGGTCATGGAGCGGCTAGGTTCTTGGGGCTCTTCGGGCCGTCTGAAAGAGGGGCGGAATAGGCCACAAAAGCAGACGTGGGGCAACGGTTTGGGGGCATCTTGGAGCCAATTCCGGCGAGCCCGGCCTCCTGGTTCGAGACGCCGCGGCTGCTCACCATGGGGCTTGTTTCAGCCTCATCCGGAGGCGCGTGCTTCGCGTGTTGCGAAGGATGGGCCACGACAAGGAGGATGCGCATCAGCCACGAAGCTATTTATCAGGCGCTTTTTGTCCAGGGCCGTGGAACGCTCGGTCGCGAGCTGACGGCCTGCTTGCGGACAGGACGTGCGTTACGAGTACCCAGGGCGCGCGCGAGCAAGGGCCGAAGCAAGGGCTTTGTCTCGCCGGAGATCATGATCAGCGAGCGTCCGGCT
>JAFAUV010000183.1 GCA_019243075.1 Bradyrhizobium sp. | reverse complement strand
GATCTTGCCGACCACGATCGAGCCTTCGACACCGGCGTTTTCCGAGATCTGGCGCAGCGGGGCTTCCAGGGCCTTGAGCACGATGTTGATGCCGGCCTGCACGTCGGAATTGTCGTTGGACAGACGGCCGACCGCCTTCTTGGCGCGCAGCAGCGCCACGCCGCCGCCGGGCACGATGCCTTCCTGCACCGCGGCGCGAGTCGCATTCAGCGCATCCTCGACGCGGTCCTTCTTCTCCTTGACCTCGATCTCGGTGGCGCCGCCGACCTTGATCACAGCAACGCCGCCGGCGAGCTTGGCCAGCCGCTCCTGCAGCTTCTCGCGGTCATAGTCCGAGGTGGTTTCCTCGATCTGCGCCTTGATCTGGCCGACCCGGGCCTCGATGTCCTTTTTCTTGCCGGCGCCCTTGACGACCGTGGTGTTCTCCTTGTCGATCACGACCTTGCCGGCGCGGCCGAGCATGTTGATGGTGACGCTCTCGAGCTTCACGCCGAGTTCATCGGAGATGAGCTGGCCGCCGGTCAGGATCGCGATGTCTTCGAGCATGGCCTTGCGGCGGTCGCCGAAGCCCGGCGCCTTGACCGCCGCGACCTTCAGGCCGCCGCGCAGACGGTTCACCACCAGCGTCGCGAGCGCCTCGCCCTCGACATCTTCGGCGATGATCAGGAGCGGACGGCCCGACTGCACCACGGCTTCCAGCACGGGCAGCATGGCCTGCAGGCCGGAGAGTTTCTTCTCGTGCAGGAGCACGAACACGTCTTCCAGCTCGGCGGTCATCTTCTCGGCATTGGTGACGAAATAGGGCGACAGGTAGCCGCGGTCGAACTTCATGCCCTCGACGATGTCGACCTCGGTCTCGAGCGACTTGTTCTCCTCGACCGTGATCACGCCCTCATTGCCGACCTTCTGCATCGCCTGCGCGATCATCTTGCCGATCGCGGTGTCGCCATTGGCCGAGATCGTGCCGACCTGGGCGACTTCGGAGGAGGAAGCCACCGGCTTGGCGCGCTTTTCGAGGTCCTTCACCACGGCGGCCACGGCGATGTCGATGCCGCGCTTGAGGTCCATCGGGTTCATGCCGGCGGCGACCGACTTGCCGCCCTCGCGCACGATCGCCTGCGCCAGCACGGTCGCGGTGGTGGTGCCGTCGCCCGCGGTGTCGTTGGTCTTGGAGGCGACTTCGCGCAGCATCTGCGCGCCCATGTTCTCGAACTTGTCGTCGAGCTCGATCTCCTTGGCGACGGTGACCCCGTCCTTGGTGATGCGGGGCGCGCCGAAGCTCTTCTCGATGACGACGTTGCGGCCCTTGGGGCCGAGCGTCACCTTTACCGCATTGGCAAGCACATCGACACCGCGCAGCATCCGCTCGCGCGCCTCGCCGGAAAATTTCACGTCCTTGGCAGCCATTTTGAATTACTCCTGGATGTCTGGATTTAACGGGATCGCCGCCTTTTCATCTCGTCATCGCCGGGCTTGACCCGCGATCCATCGCTTTCGAAGAATGATGGATGCCCGGGGTCAAGCCAAGGTCAAGCCGGGGCATGACAGCGGAGAGCGCAAGCGGCTCTGGAATTCGGGCGCTTAAACCAGCACGCCCATGATGTCGGATTCCTTCATGATGAGCAGCTCTTCGCCGTCGAGCTTGACCTCGGTGCCCGACCATTTGCCGAACAGCACGCGGTCGCCGACCTTGAGGTCGATCGGGATCAGCTTGCCGGCCTCGTCGCGGCCGCCCGGGCCGACGGCGGTGACCTCGCCCTGCGATGGCTTTTCCTTGGCCGTATCGGGGATGATGATGCCGCCCTTGGACTTCTCTTCGGCGTCGATACGCTTGACCACGACACGGTCATGCAGCGGACGAAATTTGGATTTGGCCATGACGTTTCCCTTGTACAGGCTCGCTTTACAGTAGTGCTCGGCGGTTTGAATGCGGATCGGGATGCGGCTCGTTCGACGCCGTGGTGACGCCCAAATGATGCGCAGCGTTGGCAATCACGTTCTCTGAGTGCTAATCGCGCGCCCCGAAATATGGCCTGGCGAAGTTCCTGTCAAGCAAAGGTGGTTAAGGCCTTATTGAGGCTGGTATAGGATGCTTGACGCCGAGACCGGAGCGGGCAATCGGCGTAGTTGTTGCTCCGACAGGGGTTTTACGCTTGGCTGCAAGCGGGATGCGGCCACGATCCAGTTCAGGGGAATGCGATGTCGAGTTTGGGCTACGCGCGGACGATTGCCGGATGGTCGGTCGCCTCGGCACTGGCGTTGTTCCTGGGCGCCTGCAGCAACATGAGCCTTGGCAATTTCGGCTTTGGCTCGTCCCAGCCGGCCGCCGCGCCGGAGCCCGGGGTCGCGCCGGAAATGCCCGCCACCATCCGCTCCGAGGAGCTGGTCGGCAAATGGGGCCTCGCCTCGTATCAGAACCCGGCCGATCGGGCGCGCACCGAGAAACAGGCCGCCGCCCAATGCAAGCAGCCCTATGTGATCGGCGCCGGCCAGAGCGGCGGCGTGGTGATGCATCTGGCCGACCAGGCCACCCCGCAGGAATTGCGGCTCAAGGGCAGCCAGGGCGGCAAGAATTATATCGGCCCGGCGGGACCGCCCGGCGGCGAGCAGGACCGCGAGATCGTCTCCTTCGACGGCCGCGTCCTGATCACCCGCTTCACCGACAGGGATGCGGCGACCCGCTACGGCAACATGGTCTATGTCCGCTGCGGACCGCGGGCGTGATTGGCCGGTAAGCCGGCCGGCGTTTCCTGCCGGTCTCGAACGGCTCAGTCGAACAGGGCGTCGATGTCGTCCTGCGACGCATGGCCGGCGTCGCCGTCGAGCTTCGGGCCGTTGAGCAGGCGGGCATCGCCTTCGCGGGTGTCGACGATCGGCGGCGCATGGGCGCGGATCGCGTCGACGCCGCCCCAGATCTCCATCATCTCGTAGATGTGTTTCTCGATGAAACGCATGGTCGCCATCACCTTGGTGATGCGCTGCCCGGTCAGGTCCTGGAAGTTGCAGGCCTCGAAGATCGAGATCACGCGTTCCTGGATCTCCTCGCTCAGGATTTTCTGCTGCTCCGGCGAGTTGACCTTGGCGAGCGCGCTTGACGCCTGGTCGATCGCCTCGGCGGCTTCCAGGATCTGCTGCGTGGCATGCTCGGTGCCGCCGACGACGGCGCCGAGCTCGCCATTGACCTTGGCCATCTCCTGGCCGTCAAAACTCTTGCCGTGCAGCACGGCGATCTCGCGCTTGGTGCGGCTGATGGCATCATGGATTAGGTCGAGCTCGACCTTGAGCTTCTCGCACTGCTCGATCTGGGCGCGGTAGGTTTCGAGCAGCGCATTGGCTTCGGCGACTTCGCGTTCGGCCGATCCCTCGAGCGTCGTCATCGCCGCGCTCTTGCCGGCGTTCGCCATCTGGGTGCGGATGGCGCGCAGCTCGGCCATGATCTCGCGGTGCATGGGGCCGCTGTCGACCTCGGCGCCTTCCGGCACCTGGATGACTTCGCCGATGGCTTCTTCGATGCGGAAACGCTTGCGATGAACGGGCATGAGAACTGTTCCTGAACTTCACTCGCCGTGTTTTAGACATATGCGATTTAACATCGCGTTCACGCGCGGAACTGTAGTCAACGCATGGCGCG
The DNA here is from genome assembly GCA_019243075.1 of Bradyrhizobium sp. GTDB lineage: Bacteria > Pseudomonadota > Alphaproteobacteria > Rhizobiales > Xanthobacteraceae > Bradyrhizobium. Next base: position 12,406 of record JAFAUV010000183.1, on the reverse strand, counting down.
CGCTGCTGCAAACCTGCGATTAACCATGGGGCCGAGGCGTTCATCGAAAATAAACGCTACCCGAAAAATCCGCTTTGCCCGGCCGACATGGTGAATCGAAACCGCGGTTTCGTTTACCAAACCGAGCAGGTTTTCGTCGTTTATTCACCACGTGCAGGACGGCGATCAGCCCCTCGCACATGCGCAAGACGAAACCAGTACAGAGTACGTCGATGTCCAGAAACCTTACCCTCGCGCTGCTTGCCGGCGCCTCCCTCAGCATCGGTGTCGATTCCGCCGCGGCATTCGACGGGGCGGCTTCCGAACCCACCGTCATCTACGCCAACGATCCGCAGGCGAGTGCGGTGCGCGCGGCCTATGCCGATCGCTCGAACATGGGCGGAGGCTTCATCCAGTTCCTGTTCGGCGACGGACCACAGAGCCAGCGCTACGACGGGCAGCCGGTCTATCAGCAGCAGCCTTCGTATTACGAGCCGCGCATGCTGCCGCCGGGCCAGCCGGTGCCGAGCCAGGCAGAGGCCTATGATCAGAGCCAGCGTCCGTTCGATCCGAAATACGAGAAGCAGGAAGTCGAGTATCACACCAGGGAAGGCCGCGGCACCATCGTGATCGATACGCCGAACAAGTTCCTCTACCTGGTGGAGGGCGACGGCCGCGCGCTGCGCTACGGCATCGGCGTCGGCAAGCCCGGCTTCGCCTGGTCGGGCACCAAGACGATTTCGGCCAAGCGCGAATGGCCGGACTGGACGCCGCCGGCGGAGATGCTGGCGCGCCGTCCGGACCTGCCGCGGCACATGGCGGGCGGTCCGGACAATCCGCTCGGCGCGCGCGCAATGTATCTCGGCTCCACGCTCTACCGCATTCACGGCTCGAACGAGCCCTGGACCATCGGCACCAACGTGTCCTCGGGCTGCATCCGCATGCGCAACCAGGACGTCATCGACCTCTATGGCCGCGTCAATGTCGGCGCCAAGGTGATCGTGCTCTGATCGGCGTTATCGTTCCCGCGCAGCAAAAGCGGCCGCCCAGCGAGCGGCCGTTTTCGTTCATTCGCTCGACGACCGCTCAGGCGTAATCGCTGCCGCCATTGTCGCTGCCGAAATCGTCGGAATCGAGATCCATGGCGTCGGCATCGCGCGCGTCGTCACTGGAGTTCGCGTATTGGTCGTCGTTGTTGGAAGCCTGGTCGAACAGGCTGCTGCGCGAGGCATCGTCAGCGCGGCCGATATCGCCGATGCCGGCGTCGCGGGCAAGCGAGCTGTCGGCTTGGTTGCTCCACGGGCTCGCACCGCCTTCATTGATGATGGTGGTGTCGCCAAAGGCCTGTTGATGGCCGCCCATCATGCCGCGGATGCCGTTGAGCAGGAGCGAACCGCCGACCACGCCGGCCGCAGCCGCCGCGGCCGTGCCCAGGAACGAGCCGCCACCGCCAAAGGGCGAACCAAAGCCGCCCTGGCCATAGCCGCCGGGTCCGTAGCCGCCTTGCCCGTAGCCGCCTTGGCCATAGCCGCCTTGGCCATAGCCGCCCTGACCATAAGGGCCCTGGTCATAGTGGCCGCCGGCCTGCGATTGCTGCAACACCTGACCCGAGTTCCAGACCGCGCGATTCGAAGCCGGCGGCGGCACGTTCGGGACCGAGCCGCGCTGTTCCTTGCCGAAAATCGTCTCGCGCATGGAATCCAGGAAGCCGCCGGATTGCTGTTGCGCCGGCGCCTGTGTCTGCTCCAGCTCCTGGATGCGGGCGTTGGCGCGCTTCAGCGCCTCGTCCTGCAGCAGCACGGTCTGCACCAGCGCGTAGATCGCGTTCGGTGCCTTGCGCAAACCTTCCTGCATCGCCGCAATCCCCTCTGGATCGCGCGGGGCGCTTTCCACCTTGGCAAGCCGGTCGAAAAGGTCGTCAACCAATTGGCGTTCTTGCGGTGTCATAGCCTGTCTCCTTGCCGTCCCGGGTTTGGGCATGACCCTTTCGGAAAACCGCTTCACACTTTTCCGGATCATGCCTGGCGGTCACGGTCGAAATGTAAGAGGCCTTTGGGTCGCAGGTAGCGTCCTGCAAAAATTAAATTTCGTTATGCGCCCGACGCCCGCTCGGACTTGCGCAGAATTTGGGCTTGCGCGGCAGCCTGTCAGCCCAATGTAACTTTATTCGCTTGCAGCAAGAGCGGAAAATCATCCCCGGCGAGATAGGCGCGTTCCACCTCGCGCGCGCGGGTGAGCGGATCGAGGCCGAGCAGCACGTCATCGACAAAGCCGGGGTGACACATGATGACGCCGCCCTCGGGAATGCCGTCAAGGAATTCCCGCATCAATGCGCCGTAATCGGCGACGCGCGAATAGTCGTAGGCGCCGGAGAAGGCGGAGTTGACGGCAAGGCCGGCGCGCGCCGCGCGGCGCTTGAACTGCGCGGAGAGGTGGTCGAGGAAGAGCGCCTTCGGGCTCGCAAGGCGCTGCCTCAGCGGCCGATTGCGGCGCGCGTGCCGCACCCAGGCCTCGGGCGCCTTTTCCTTTACCGCCGCGAGCAGGCCATCGCGCACCTGCGGATAGAGCTGGACATGCTGATGGCCGTCGACGAAGTCGGGCGCGCGTCCGAACAGGTCGCGGAATGCGGCGATCTGCATCACGACCTCCGCGCGGATGATCTCGGGATCGAGACGGCGCAACATCCCGGCGCGCAGCAGCTTTGGAAAAGCCAAGAACAATTCGTCCTTGAGCGGGCGGAAATGCATGGTGAGCGGCCGGAACGGGGCGGTCAGCGTGACATGCAGTCCGATGGCGCAACGCGGGCTCCTTGCCGCCGCTGCCCCTAGCCGCGCGACCTCGTCGCGGCCGATCGCGGGCGTCACCATCATCACCGAGGTTGCATTGAGCCGGCCGCCCTCGATCAGCTCGCGGATGGCGCGGTTGACGCCCGGGCTGATGCCGTAATCGTCGGCGCAGAGCCAGATGCGCCGGGCATCGTTCATTCGGCTGCGGTCCTCTCGCCGGCTTCCGTCGCCACCTCGGCCTCGCACGGCTTGGTCGTGTGCTCGGCGACGAAGTAGATCGGCCGCGCCTTCAGCTCGGAGAGGATCTTGCCGATATATTCGCCGAGCACGCCAATCATGATGAGCTGCACGCCCCCGATGGTCATGAGGCCGACCACAAGCGAGGGATAGCCGGGCACCTGCTTGCCCGTCGTGAACACCTCCCACAGGATCGACAGCCCGAACAGAAAGGCGGCGGATGCGAGCAGCACGCCGAGCAGGCTGGCAAAGCGCAGCGGCGCCACCGAGAACGAGGTCAGGCCCTCGATCGACAGGCCGAGCAGCCGCATGAAGTTGAACGTGGTGACGCCATGCGCGCGCGGCTCGGGCTCGTAGTCGACGCGGATCTGCCTGAAGCCGATCCAGCTCGCCAGCCCCTTGAAGAAGCGGTTGCGTTCGGGAAGCTGGCGGAGCGCTGCCACCGCGCGCGGCGACAGCAGGCGGAAGTCGCCGGCATCTTCCGGGATTTTCTGCCGCGCGCCCCAATTGATCAGCGCGTAGAAGCCGTGCACCGACAGCCGCCGCAGGATCGATTCGTTGTCGCGGTGCGCCTTGGCGGTATAGACCACGTCATAGCCGCCTTCGATCCAGTGCGCGACGAGCTGCTCGACGAGGGCAGCCGGATGCTGACCGTCGCCATCCATGAACATGACGGCGCCGCGCCGGGCATGGTCGAGCCCGGCCATCAGCGCCGCCTCTTTTCCGAAATTGCGCGACAGTGACACCACCTGGACGTCGAGGCTGTCTGCCTTCAACGCGCGCGCGATCGACAGCGTCGCATCGGTCGAGCCGTCATCGACATAGACGACCTCGCAGCCCAGCCGGAAGCGCTGGCGCAGCATCGCCGCGAGCGTGTTCAGCCGCTGGTGCAGGAGGGACAGCCCGGTCGCCTCGTTATAGACGGGGACGACGATCGACAGCCCCTGCGCCGCGGCAGTCTCCGCCGTCGTCGACAGGCTCGAAACATCGCTACCGAGCATCATGGATCAATTTCCCGGCTACTTCGTCACGAACATAGGGCAATCGCGGCGCCTTGTCGCCACGAACGGGCGGATTACCATAACGTCATTATCGTCGAAGGAACGCTTCGAGTTTCGCAAACAGCGGGTTCTCGCGGTCGAGCACATAATCCAGCGAGGCGACCGACACCGTCTCCGCGCCGTTCGCGCGCAGGAAGCTGCCGAGCGCATAGAGCTGCGCCGGCGGGCAGTGCAGCGTCAGCATGCCCGACGAGGTCGGACCGCCGAATGGCGCCACCACGCCATAGCGGTCATGGGCTTCGGCCAGCATCGCGGCGTCGCAACCCTTGAAGCGGGTGCGCACCTCGCGGTATTTGTTGGCACGGGCGCGGGCGGCGATATGGTCGAGGATGATGCGCGCGGTTTCTCGTGCTTCTTCCGACCAGGCGGCATCGCGCGAGGCCACGAGATTGGCCTGGCTTTTCAGGATCACGCCGTCGTCCAGCACCTTCAGGCCGTTGGCGGCGAGCGTCGCGCCGGTCGTGGTGATATCGACGATCATCTCCGCGGTCCCCGTCGCGGGCGCGCCTTCGGTGGCGCCGGCGCTCTCGACGATGCGATAATCAACCACATCATGGGCGGCAAAGAAGTTCCGCGTCAGGTTGATGTATTTGGTCGCGACCCGCATCCGCCGGTTATGCTGCTCGCGAAAGCCGGTGGTGACGTCGTCGAGATCGGCCATGGTGCGTACGTCGATCCAGGCTTGCGGCACCGCGACCACGACATTGGCGTGGCCGAAGCCGAGCGGGTCGATCAGGAGCACGCGCTTGTCGGCATTGGCGATGTTCTCGCGCACCAGGTCTTCGCCGGTGACGCCGAGATGCACGGCGCCGCTCGCAAGCTGCGAAGCGATTTCGCTCGCCGAGAGATAGGCGATCTCCACATTGTCGTAGCCCGTCATGGTGCCGCGATAATCGCGGACGCCGCGCGGTTTGGCGAGCGAAAGCCCGGCGCGGGTGAAAAAGGCTTCCGCGTTTTGCTGCAGGCGCCCCTTGGACGGCACGGCGAGCACGAAGGGCGTCGTCATGCTTGGCTCCCGCGGCGAAGTTGCGTGAGCGCCTCGACCCAGACCGAAAACCCGACCGCGGCAATCGGCGCGGCCGAGCCGAGCTGCGTCATCAGCCCGTCGTAGCGGCCGCCCGCGACCAGCGGCTCGGTGTCATTGCCCTGGCTGTGCAGCTCGAATTCGAAGCCGGTGTAGTAGTCGAGCCCGCGGCCGAACGAGGTCGAGAAGCGCGTCTTGCGCACGTCAATGCCGCGCGCGGCCATGAAGCCGATGCGGCTCTCGAGCTGGTCGATCGGGGTGGCGAGATCGAGCCGAGCGTCGGAAGCGAGCGCGCGAAGCTGGACCACGGCGTCGTCAGGATCACCCGAGATCGCAAGGAAGCGCTTGATGATCGAGGTCGCATCGCGCGGCAACGCTCCGGCCTTCAACGTCGACTGCTCGAGGAAGCGGTCGGCGATCTCGGCCACGGTCCGGCCGCCGACATTGGTGGCGCCTGCAATCGACATCAGGTCGGTGACGAGTGCCAGCGCCGCCTTGCGGTCGCTGCCTGCGAGCGCCGCCAGCACGCCCTCATATTCGTTGCGGCCCGGCGCGGCTTTCAGCGTGAGCTGCTCGATATCCTGGGCGAGGTCGATCTTGCGGTTGAAATCCTTGATCAGGCGGCGCCGCCAGACCGGGAAAAGCTGCAATGCATCGATCAGCGCATTGAACAGGGCGACGTCGCCGGTGCGGATGTCGACGTTGCCGACGCCGAACGCGGCCGTGGCTTCCAGCGCCAGCGCCAGCATCTCGGCGTCCGCCGCTGCGCGGTCCTGCCGGCCGAAGGATTCGATCCCCGCCTGCAGGAACTGACTTGGCTTGCCCCAGCGATAGCGAAACACCGGTCCGAGATAGGAGAAACCGGCAGGCTCGCCCGCGCGCGCCGAGGCGAGATAGTCTCGCGCCACCGGAATGGTGAGGTCCGGCCGCAGGCAGAGCTCTTCGCCACTGGCGTCGGTGGTCAGATAGAGGCTCTTGCGAATGTCCTCGCCGGAGAGATCCAGGAATGGCTCGGCCGGCTGCAGGATCGCCGGCTCGGAACGCTCATAGCCGGCCTGCGCAAACGACAACAGCAGCGCGTCCGCCCAGCTGGCGGTTCCATCGTTGGAATTGGCGGGCGTCGCGGTCATCATCGGTCCAGAGGGCTTCAAAAGCCGGGGTTCCCGGCGCTTGGCGCTGCCCTTAGCACGGCTCCGACGAGGTTTCGACAGGGATCGGGCAAGTCCCTTAACGTCTTCTGGCTCAAAGCTTTTGGCCGTTTGTCAGGATTTTGGGGGGCCGCGCCAGTCGCCGAGCGCAGCCTGCACCAGCGCCAGCGCGGCCACGCCCGCGGTATCGGCCCGCAGGATCCGGGGGCCCAGCGCCAGCCGCAGCGTGCTGGGCTGGCGCAGCAGCGCCAGGCGCTCCTCCTCGGCAAAGCCACCCTCCGGACCGATCAGGACGTCGATGCCGCTCCATCCCCCGCCTTGGGCCTTCAGCAGCTGCAGAGGATCGGCGACTTCGGCGGCCTCGTCGCAAAACACCAACAGCCGTTGTCCCTCGCGGCCGGAGAGATAGCGTTCCAGCGGCACGGGATCGGCAACGAAAGCGAGGCTCAGGATACCGCATTGCTCGGCGGCCTCGATGACGTTGGCGCGCATCCGCATCCCATTGACGCGGGAGACCTGGGTGAAGCGGGTCAGCACCGGTTCCAGCCGCGCCGCACCCATCTCCACCGCCTTCTGCACCATGTAGTCGAGGCGGGCATGTTTCAGCGGCGCGAAGACATAAGCGAGATCGGCTAGCTGCTGCTGCGGCCGGGTCCGGCTTTCGATCAGGAGATTATCGGGCCGCTTGCGCCCGCCGATCGCAGCACGCCACTCGCCCTCGCGCCCGTTGAACACCAGGACCGATTCGCCGGCGGAAAGCCGCAGCACGTTGCCGAGATAATTGCTCTGCTCGCGTTCCAGCGCGATGGTTCGGCCCTCCGCCAGCGGGGCGTCGACAAACAAGCGGGGGCTGCGAAAATCATGTTGGGGCATATTTGCTGGTCCGTGCGCGCGCGTTTTAACCTAAAGGTTTAGAATCCGGGGCAAAAATCGGCTTCAAAGGCGGCGCTGCGCCGCGCTGTTGCCAAATTCTGCGGGTTGTTAAGCGGTGGCAAGAATCGTAAAAAGCGCCTGGCGCCGGACACCCGCGGGCCGTAGGACCTCGCCGGAGAAACAGCCTTGATGATCAACCGCTTGCTTGTGCCGCTGACGCTGGCCGTGCTTTCCGCGGCGGCAAGTTCCGCGCTGGCGCAGGGCGCATTCCCGGCGCCGCTGCCGGGCCAGGCCGCCGCGCCCGCGAACGATCCGGCATTCCCGCCGGTCAATGGCGCCAGGCCCATGGCTTCCGTTGGCGCGGCGCCGGCTTCGCCATTCCCCTCCGCCGGCGCCTCGCCGGTCATGGGCGGCGGCGGCTCGTTCGCGCCCCCCGCGCCGCCGACCCAGGCCGGCGGCGGGCCGTCGCAGGCCTGCATGAGCGGCTTCATTCCCCTGCGCGACGACGCGGAAAAGAAGGGCAAGTTGATCAAGGCCGCCAGCGACCGGCACGCGCCGCCCGATGAGGCCTGCAAGATCATCGGCAATTACAGCGCAGCCGAGGTCAAGATGATCCGATATGTGGAGAGCAATGCCGCCAAATGCGGAATTCCGCCCTCGGTGGCGGACCAGTTGAAGGCCGGCCACAAGAATACCGAAGGCCTGGAAAAGAAGGTCTGTGGCGTTGCCGAGCAGATCAAGACCCGCGGACCGGCGGGGCCTAGTCTCAGCGACGTGCTGGGCTCGGCGACCGCCATGCCCGAAGCCACCGCCTCGCGCAAGGGCGGCAGCACCTTCGATACGCTGAACGGCAACGTCCTGTCGCGATGAGTAACGCGGCGGCGCGCGTAGCGGACGCGACCGGCAATTGGGTCGACACCATCGCGCCGCAATGGTCGCGGCCTTATCTGCGGCTCGCCCGTTTCGATCGCCCGATCGGTTCCTGGCTATTGCTGATACCGTGCTGGTGGTCGGCGGCGCTGTCCGCCGGCATCGCGCATCGGCTCGACCATCTGCCGCTCGATCTCCTGCTGTTCTTCGTCGGCGCCTTTGCGATGCGCGGGGCGGGGTGCACCTGGAACGACATCACCGACCGCGATCTCGATGCCAGGGTCGAGCGCACGCGCTCGCGCCCGATCCCGGCCGGCCAGGTCAGCGTCAAGGCGGCGCTGGTGTTCCTGGTGGCGCAGGCGCTGCTTGGCCTCACGGTGTTGCTGCAGTTCAACCGCTTTGCAGTCGCTACCGGCATCGCCTCGCTTATCATTGTCGCGATTTATCCCTTCATGAAGCGCATCACCTGGTGGCCGCAGATCGTGCTCGGGCTCGCGTTCTCCTGGGGCGCGCTGATGGGATTTGCGGCGACCTTCGGCCGTCTCGATGCGACCGCCTTCATGCTCTATGCCGGCTCGATTTGCTGGGTGATCGCCTATGACACCATTTATGCCCATCAGGACGCCGAGGACGACGCGCTCATCGGCATCAAGTCGACCGCGCGGCTGTTTGCCGAACGCACCCATGAGGCACTGGTGATTTTTTACGGCCTCGCCGTGGTGCTGATCGGCGTGGCTTTTGCGCTCGCGGGCTCTGGTGTTGCGGCCTGGATCGGGCTGGCGTTGTTCGCCGTGCAGGTCGGCTGGCAGGTGCGCAAGTTGGAGACCAATGATCCCGCGCTGTGCAAGCGGCTGTTCTACTCGAACCGCGAGGCGGGATTGATTTTGTTCGCGGGGCTCGTGATCGACGCGGCGATGCGCGCGGCATAGCAAGATGCCGTAGGGTGGATTAGGTTAGCGAAGCGCAACCCACCGTGTCGCAGCGGAAAGAAAGAGGGTGGGTTACGCCTTCGGCTAACCCCCCTACGAAATCACTCAATCCCTTGCGATGATCTCGCGCTCGCCGCGGAAAAATTTTGCGGGATGGAGCAATGCCCCGATCCGGCGCCGCAGCAGAAATTTCGGCCGGCGCGAGCGGATCGCGTTGCGGCGCCGGCGGCGCGGCGCGGTCTCGCGCGACTCGTCCTGCAATTGCGGCAGCGCGAACAATTCGCTCCAGCTCAGCCAGGCGTCGGCGATCTCGTCGTGGTCCTCGCTGACGCAGAGCGGAATGGTCAGCGAGGGATCGCGGTGCAGAAGCACCAGCATCTGCGAATCCCCGATGCCGCGCAGCGCGACGCCGAGGAAGTCGCTGACGCGAACGTTGACGGCCATCCGCATGCCGCGAACGGCACGGCGAAGCACGACGCGTTCGCGATGAAGTTCGATCTGCCTGATGCCGCCGTCGGCGCGCATATCGTGCGCGTTGAAGCTCACGGGCAGGGAAAGAGGGTCGAGCCGCAGAGCGCGGCTCGACCCGGCGGGATTGATCCCGCTTGTTGCTGTTTGACGCCTCACGGCTTTTTTCTCCCCGCCGGGATTGTGCTCCCGGTCGATGCGAGGACTTTGCCACGACGCCGTCCGTTTCTGCTTAAAAAGCCTGGTTAAAGAGCCGTCACCCCGCCGCAAACGCCGGCCATGATTGACAAGACCTTGGTTCGCATGATTGACGAGACCTTGCGGCGCGGCCGGGATTCTTGAATTACGCGCGTTGGAAAATGCTTGAAGTCGGCGCCAATCGGGCACATCTGGTGGCCTTGGCGCTTGCCGCCGCACCCCTCCAAATGCCAGGGATTTCGTTCGTGACTTCTTCACCATCTGCCTCACCGACGCTTTCGAAACCGGCCGCCGGCGCCGAGCTGTTCGATCAGTCCGCATTGTCGGCGCTGGCCGAGCGCCTGGTCGAGGCCGCAAAGCGCGCCGGCGCGGATGCGGCCGACGCGGTGGCCCTGCGCGGCATCTCGCAGGGGGTCGAGGTGCGCGACGGGCGCGTCGAGGAGTCCGAGCGTTCCGAGGGCGATGATGTCGGCCTCAGGGTGCTGGTCGGCCAACGCCAGGCGGTGGTTTCAACCAATGACATCGGCGGCGACGGCATTGCCAGGCTCGCCGAGCGGGCGGTGGCGATGGCCCGCGTCGCGCCCGTCGATAAATATGTCGGACTTGCCGATTCCGCGCTGCTGGCAAAGAATTTTCCCGATCTCGATCTGCTCGATCCCGACATCCCCGAGGTCGCCGAGCTCGAGCGGCGCGCGCGGGAAGCGGAAGCCGCAGGCCTTGCGGTCAAGGGCGTGACCAAATCCGGTGGCGCATCGGCCTCCGCCGGAATCGGGGGCATGGTGCTGGTCACCAGTGCCGGCTTCCATGGCTCGTATCTGCGCTCGAGCCAAGCCATCTCGATGACCGCGATCTCCGGCGAGGGCACCTCGATGGAGCGCGACTACGATTACACCTCGGCGCCGCATGCGGCCGATCTGGAGAAGCCTGACGTCGTCGGGCGCGTCGCCGGCGAGCGCGCGGTGGCGCGCACCAATCCGCGCAAGGTCGTGACCAGCAAGGTGCCTGTCGTCTACGACCCCCGCGTCTCTTCGTCGCTGGTCGGCCATCTCGTCGGCGCAGTGAACGGCGCCTCGATCGCGCGCAAGACGAGCTTCCTGAAAGACAAGCTTGGGGCGCAGCTCTTTGCGAGCAACATCCGCATCATCGACGATCCCCTGCGCAAGCGCGGCCTGCGCTCGCAATCGTTCGATGCCGAAGGCGTCGAAGTGAAGAAGCTTGCCATTGTCGATGGCGGCGTGCTCACCACCTGGCTGCTCGATTCGGCCACCGCGCGCGAACTGGGATTGAAGACTACCGGTCACGCTCATCGTGGCGTGTCGTCCTCACCTTCGCCGGGGCCGTATAATCTGCATCTAGAGCCGGGCGAGGTGACGCCGGAGGAGCTGATAGGCGATATCAAGCAGGGCTTTTATGTCACCGACCTGATTGGTTCCGGCGTCAACGGCGTCACCGGCGATTACAGCCGGGGCGCGTCGGGCTTCTGGATCGAGAACGGCAAGATCACCTATCCGGTCAGCGAGGTGACCCTCGCCGGTCACCTGCTCGATATGTTCAGGTCGATGGCGGTCGCGAACAATCTCGAATTCCGCTATGGCGTCAACGCGCCGACGGTGCGTATCGAGGGACTGACGCTTGGCGGACGCTGACGGTCGCGACGTTGGACTGCTGAAGGATACCGTGCGCGAGGCAGGCCAGCTCGCGCACTCTTTGTTCCGCACCAAGCTGAAGAACTGGATCAAGGGCGCCTCGTCGCCGGTTTCGGAAGCCGATATCGCGGTCAACGATCTCCTGGCGGCACGGCTGCGCAGCGCGACGCCGGATTACGGCTGGCTCTCGGAAGAAAGCGCCGATGACGAGCAGCGTCTCGGCAAGAGGCTGGTCTGGATCGTCGATCCCATCGACGGCACCCGCGGCTATCTCGCCGGCCGCGAGGACTGGTGCGTCAGCGTGGCGCTGGTGGAGGACGCTTCGCCCCTGCTGGCGGCAGTGTTCGCCCCGGCCACGGACGAGTTCTTCTTTGCGGCGCGCGGAAGGGGCGCTACCCGCAACGAAAAGCCCATCCTCGTGACAGGCGGCGCCGAGCTTGATTTCGCGCGTGTCGCAGGTCCGAAACCGCTGGTTGAAAGGCTCAACCCGACGGGACGCGAGGTCGTCCTGCATCCGCGAATCGCCTCGCTCGCGCTCAGGCTTTGCCGGGTCGCGCAGGGCGATCTCGATGCCGCCTTCGCCGGCGGGCAGTCGCGGGACTGGGATCTTGCCGCGGCGAATTTGATCGTGCAGGAAGCGAATGGTAGGATGACCACGCTTTCCGGCGAAGCGATCCTGTATAATCGCCGGGAAGTGGCGCACGGGGTGCTGGTGGCCGCGGGACGCGATCGTCATGCGAGCATCGTCTCGCATTTCCGAAGCCGGCCGGTGCCGTAAAGCCCTTCGCTTTCGCGTCAGGATCATCTGCCGGGCATCTCTTCGAGGGAATAGCGACGACCATGCCAGACCGTGCCCCGCAGCAATTGCTCCATCTCGTCATCGGCGGCGAGCTGATCGATCTCGAACACAACATCTTCAAGGACCTGGATCAGGTCGACATCGTCGGCGTGTTCCCCAACTACGCGAGCGCTTACGCGGCGTGGAAGGCGAAGGCGCAGTCGACCGTCGACAATGCCCAGATGCGTTATTTCATCGTGCATCTGCATCGCCTGCTCGATCCGGAGCAAGAGACGAAGCCTTCCCGTTGAAAAGACTGCTCCGTGATACGCTGCGCAGCAGCTGGTTTCAGCGTGCTGTGGGGTTCCTCGCGGCCGAATGGTTGCGGCTGGTCTGGCTGACCAACCGC
>JAFAUV010000427.1 GCA_019243075.1 Bradyrhizobium sp. | reverse complement strand
GCCGCCATGAACGGGGTGATCGCCGCGATCCTGGCGCGTAGCGATTTTGTCGGATCGATCGAATCGGTCGAAGGCAAGCACGGGCTGTTGGTCGGCTACACGGACGATCCGCATCCGGACAAGGCGACCGCGGGGCTCGGCTCGATCTACGAGACCATGCGGATCGGCGTGAAGCCGTATCCGAGCTGCCGCTACACCCATGCCGCGCTCGACGCCATCATCGCCATGCGCCGCGAGCACAATCTGACGCCGGACCACGTCAAGCGCGTCGAGATCGGCCTGCATCGCAATGGCATCACGCTGACCGGCGATGCGCCGACCAAGCGGCACCCGACCTCGGTGGTCGGCGGGCAATTCTCGATGTTCTTCACCGGCGCGGTCGCGCTCGACCAGGGCAGCTTTGGCTGGGACGATTACGACCGGCTCGGGGATAAGGCCGTCGACGCGCTCGCCGACAAGTTCGACGTGGTGCAGGACGACCGGCTCGAGAGCGGCCGCAGCCATCCCTTCGGCGCGCGCGTCTCGATCACCACCGAGGATGGCGTGCATGAGCGGCTGTTCGCCGACCCGTCCGGCGAGCCCAACTCGTTCCCGGATGCCTCGGCGATGCAGCAGAAGTTCCTGACGCTGGCGCGCCCGGTGCTGAACGGCCGCGCCGAGCAGCTTGCGAATGCGATCCTGTCGCTGGAGCGTTTCGATCGCGTCGAGCAGGCGACGCGGTTGGGAAGGCAGTAACGGCGAGGCGCCGCCGCTTCAAGTCCGGCGAGCTAGCGCCCGCGACGGGTACGGGGATATCGGCCCCATGGCCGGGCAGGGTAGGGTAGCCTCGCCTGCATGGTCTGGCGCCCCCTCATCGGGCGAATGTCCGGACGACGCATCATGCGATTCCTGCTAGGCTCGCGCCAGGAAAATGGAGGCCATCATGAGCTGGCAACCTTCCGAAGACCCCGTGCTCGGCGATCCCAGGACCTGCGACGCGCTGGAATTGGTCATCGTGCCGCGCACCCGCGATCTCGGCGACGGCTTCGCCGTCCGCCGCGCGCTGCCGCATGGCAAGCGGCAGATGGTGGGGCCGTTCATCTTCTTCGATCATTTCGGCCCGGTGCAATTCGTCTCGGGCAAGGGCATGGATGTGCGGCCGCATCCGCACATCGGCCTTGCTACCGTCACCTATCTGTTCGACGGCAGCATCATGCACCGCGACAGCGAAGGCAACATCCAGGAGATCACGCCCGGCGCGATGAACCTGATGACCGCGGGAGGCGGCATCGCCCATTCCGAGCGCACGCCCGACCTGCAGCGCCAGACCGGGCAAAAGATGCTCGGCCTGCAGAGCTGGATCGCGCTGCCCGCGGGCAAAGAGGAGATCGCGCCATCGTTCCAGCATTACGCCGCGGGCGATCTGCCGATGATCGCAGAACGCGGCTTTGCCGCGCGGGTGATCGCAGGCTCGTCGTTCGGCATCTCCTCTCCCGTGACGATGGTCTCGCCCTGGTTCTATACCGAGGTGACGGCCGAAGCCGGCGTCCGTGTGCCGCTCGACCCCGATCACGAGGAACGCGCGGTCTATCTGATCGACGGCGAGATCGAGATCGCGAATGAACGATATGAAGGTCCAAAACTCCTGATCTTCCGTCCCGGCGACCGCATCACCGTGAAGACGATTGAGCCTACGCGAATGATGTTTTTAGGCGGCGATGCGCTGGAAGGTCCGCGCCATATCTGGTGGAATTTCGTCTCCTCCCGCAAGGAGCGCATCGAACAGGCCAAGCAGGACTGGAAAACCGGCCGCTTTGCCCCTGTTCCGCAGGAGCATGAGTTCATTCCACTGCCGGAATAGGCTATTCCGGCCTCCCCCATTCAGCTGCGCGCGCCAACGCGCGCGGCTTCTTCGAAGGATTCGCCGATGACCCCCATGCGCGCCAGCGAATTGCCTTTGCCGAAGATCGCAAGCGGCAAGGTGCGCGACATCTATCCGGTCGGCGAGGACCGTGTGCTGCTGCTCACCACCGATCGCATCAGCGCATTCGACGTGGTGATGGCCGAGACCATCCCGATGAAGGGTGCGGTGCTGACGCAGATCAGCGCGTTCTGGTTCAATAGGCTCGCGCGCACGGTGCCGCATCACATGATCTCGGCCGATGCCGACGAGATCATCCGCGAGGTGCCTGCGCTGAAAGATCATCGCGCCGATATTCTGGGCCGCGCCATGTTGTGCCGGCGCACCACCGTATTTCCGATCGAATGCGTGATCCGAGGCTACATCTCTGGCTCCGCGTGGAAGGAATATGCCGCGCAGGGTACGCTCGCCGGCGAGAGACTGCCGGCTGGGCTTCTCGAGAGCGCAAAGCTGGAGCCGGCGATCTTCAGTCCCGCCACCAAGGCCGAGACCGGCCATGACGAGAACATCACCATCGCGCGGATGCGCGAGGTGGTCGGTGCGGACACCGCTTCGACGCTGGAGGCCATGGCGCGCAAGATCTATACGCTCGGCGAGACGCAGGCGCGCGCGCACGGCATCATCATCGCC
>JAFAUV010000013.1 GCA_019243075.1 Bradyrhizobium sp. | reverse complement strand
AACGTGGTGTTGGGGACGATATTGCCGACTTGCGGCGTATCCAGCTCCGTGGTGGCAAGCCCGATGATGGCGCCATCAGCCACCGCCTGCTGCCACTGCCGGCTCTGCTCGTCCCGGGGGTGACGGACCAGCCGCTCGACCACGCTGAAATGATTGCGCAGGATGTGCGCCACATTGGCGTCCGCTTCGCCGAGCCGAATGACGACCTCGAACAATTCCCGGATGGTGCTGCCCGCGCCCCCAGCCGATGTCGGCAGGCGCAACGCGCCGAGCCTGGCGCGCCGGATCAGCTCAACCGCCTCGAACGGCAGGATACGCTCGCGCTCTCGCGCGCTCTCGCCCGCGGCGATCTCGGCGAGCAGCTTGTCGAGCTCGGAGGAGCGCAGCTCGATCGGCCTGGACGGGTCGAGGCTTGGGGTAGAGAAGGATTTGTTCATGGTGTCGATCCGGTGTGATTTGCCGATTGGCCGCGGTCAGAGCTGGGCGAGATGGTCGGTGACCTTGATCGGTTCGGGGAGAACTTTTCTGGCGACCAGCCAATCGGCGGCGCGCTGCAATTCGGCGAGGAATTTCTCGTCGTTGACGGGGAAGTAGCGGTATTGCCGGTTCATGGCGATGAACTGATCGCGGACCTGGTCGCTGTATTTGCCAGCCTTCTGCGCGATGTATTCGGCCTCCTTGCTGTTCTCCGAGATCCACGCGCCCTCGGCGCGGAAGGCAGCATTGACCGCGCGGACCAGCGCCGGATTGTCGGTGGCGAATTTGCGGGTGGTCAGGTAGGACGTGTAGTCGATCTGGAATTCGAGATCGCGGCCCTCAAGGAAGATGTCGTGGGCCTTGTATTCAAGCCGGGCGATATCGACGCCGGGGCTCCACATCGACCAGGCATCGACCTTGCCCGAGGCCAGCGCGGGCGCGGCGTCCGGCGGGTTGAGATAGACGAATTTCACCGTGGAACGATCGACCTTGTACTTCTCCAGCGCGGCAACCAACAGAAATTCGCCGAGCCCGGAGCGGTTGACCGCGACCGATTTGCCGACGAGGTCCTCGACCTTGTTGATGCCGGAATCGTCTTTGGCGATGATCGCGGTCGTGCGCGGCTCATAGACGACGAATTGGGTGAAGACCAGCGGCGAGCCCGCGATGATCGCGGCGAGTGCCGGCGTCGTGCTGCCGCCGAAGGAGAAGTCGGCGCTGCCGCCGGTTACCGCCTGCAAGGTCGGCGCGTGGTTCGGGAACGGCCCGAGCCATTCCGCCTTGATGCCGTCCCTCGCCAGCAGCTTCTCGAATTCACCGCGTTCCTTGGCGATCAGGTTGAGACCGCTGAGCCCCCAGGTCAGCCTCACCAGGTCGGTGGTGCGGCCGGGCGCCGACCAGGCGGGTTCGCCGAAATCAAGGCCGGCGAGGGTGCAGATACCGGCCGCGGCGCTGCCGAGGAAGCCGCGCCGGGACGGATTGCCGAACGAAGCGTGAGACATTTTGGCGATCCTTTCGGGAGGCCTCAGGCGGCTGCAGGAGAGGCGAGCACGCCGAGTTCGGCGAGCAGCGCGGTTCGATCGATGGATGTGGTGTCGTCCGCCTTGCGGTGCTCAAAGGCGATCGCGCCATCGCGCATCACCAGGATGCGGTCGGCAAGCGCGATCGCTTCGTCGACGTCGTGCGTCACGAGCAGCACGCCGGGCCGATGCTTGGCAACGAGCTCGCGGACGAGGTCGTGCATGCGGATTCGCGTCAAGGCGTCGAGGGCTGCGAACGGCTCGTCCAGCAGCAGAAGCTCGGGCTGCTGCACCAATGCACGGGCGAGCGCCACGCGCTGGGCCTGTCCGCCCGAAAGATTGCGCGGCCAATCGTCGAGCCGGTCGCCGAGGCCGACCTCGGCCAGTGCGACAGCCGCGCGTTCGCGCGCGGCCGGCGCCTGAAGGCCCAGCGAGACGTTGCGCCATAAGCTGTCCCATGGCAGCAGCCGATGCTCCTGGAATACGACCGCCGGCCGTCGGGGGGCTGCGATGCGTCCGCCTTGAATCGGATCGAGTCCGGCCAGCGCCCTGAGCAGTGTGGTCTTGCCGCAGCCGCTTTCACCCAGCAGGGCAACGAACTCGCCGCGCTCGATGCGAAGGCTGAGTCTGTTGATCACGACCCGATTGCCGTAGGCCCGGCGGAGGTTGCTCACGGCCACGGCCGGAGTGGTCGCCGCGGAGCAAGGCGGCGGCGCGACGTGCACGCTCATCGTCCGGCTCCATAGGTGGGGTGCCAGGCCAGCAGACGCCGTTCCAACAGGCGCGCAATCGTGTCTGCGCCAACGCCGATCAGGGCATAGATCGCGATCGTGAGCACGATCACGTCGGTACGGAGGAACTCCCGCGCGTCCATGGCGAGAAAGCCGATGCCGGATTGCGCCCCGATGGTCTCGGCCACGACCAGCGCCAGCCAGGCGGTCGCCAGCGCATAGCGCACGCCGGTCAGGATGGAGGGCAGCGCGCCCGGCAGGACGATGCGCCGGATCAGCTCGAGCGAACCGAGCCCCTGGATACGTCCGAGCTCGATCAGCTTGGGGTCGACCTGCCGGATTCCAAGGGTGGTGTTGATGTAGATCGGGAACGTCACGCCGAGCGCGACCAGGAATATCTTTTCGGCCTCACCGACGCCGAGCCATACGATCACAAGGGGAAGCAGCGCGAGGAAGGGAATGGCCCGGATCATCTGCACGCTGCGGTCGATTGCGGCTTCGGCGATGCGCGAAAAGCCGACCAGCGTGCCGAGCACAAAGCCGACACTCGCGCCGATGGCAAAGCCCGCGGCTGCGCGCAACAGGCTCACCCCCAGGTCGCCCAAGAGGCTTCCGCTCGCCGCGAGCTTGATGGTGGTGGTGATCACCTTGCTTGGTGCGGGCAGCACCTGCGGCGAAATCCATCCAGCTCTCGCCAGCAATTCCCAGAGAATGACGACCGCAGCCGGCGCGAGCCAGGAGATCGCAAGCAGGCCGTGTTTGCCGAGCATCGGCGCACATGTACGCTGCGGCGCGTCGGTTTGCGCCTGATCGAACGCCGGCGCTGCGGCGGTTTGCTCCATATTGCTCAAAACGGCTCGGTTCCTGTTGCACCGTGTCAGGTGTGGTGAAGCGCATGGAAAGCGCATCCATCATGCTGCGCAGGAAGGAGGGCATGGGCCATCGCTCGCTGCATGGCCGCTGACAGCAATCCTTGATCACACGCGCGAAACTTTCCCACGATTTGCGGCGAACAGAAATAGAGCGGTTTTTCAATTGTCCTTCGTTCCGTAGTTTTCTGGTTTCTCCGCCGATGTCCGGGCGAGAAATAATATCTTTTGACGGGATGTGCTTGAAATCCGAGCATCGGCCGACCAAAACAGGCTGTTTTCGCGCGACAGCGCGCGAGCGCACCGAAGAGAGGCTTCCATGACAGCAACACCTCCTCGCTTTGGCATCTGGGCGGTGGTGCATGGTTCGCGCGGCGCGTACCAGGATCCCGATGAACCCTATGACGCCTCGTGGGAGCGCAATCGCGATCTCGTGCTTGCGGCGGAAGAGCTTGGCTATGATTCGACCCTGATTGCCCAGCACACGATCAATCCGCATATCGAGGATTTCGACCAGCTCGAGGCCTGGAGCGCGGCAGCGGCAATCGCGGCATTGACCAAGCGGATCGAGATCATCGCGGCGATCAAGCCCTATCTCTATCATCCCGTCGTGCTGGCCAAGATGGCGCTTGGAATCGAAAACATCAGCCGCGGCCGCTTTGCCATCAATCTGGTCAATGCCTGGAATCGCCCCGAGCTGGAGAAGGCCGGCATCGGCTTTGCCGAGCATGACGAACGCTACGCCTATGGCCGCGAGTGGATTTCGGTGGTGGCGGGCCTGATGCAGGGTGAGCGGCTGACCTACAAGGGAAGACATTTCGACGTTCGCGACTACGGGCTGCGGCCGGTGAGCCTCTATCGGCAGCGGCCGACCATCTATGTCGGCGGCGAATCCGAGCCGGCCCGCGCGCTGGTCGCCGATCATGGCGACGTCTGGTTCATCAACGGGCAGCCGCTGGATGATGTCGCCAGGCTCATCGCGGATGTGGCAGCGCGGCC
>JAFAUV010000397.1 GCA_019243075.1 Bradyrhizobium sp. | reverse complement strand
GACGAAATCATAGGAGAAGGAGCCGTCGTTCCGGCCGGCGACGATCGACATCAGGCTTGCAGCCGCGGTCGTATTTAGATCGGCCACCAAGCCGACGCCGCTTGCCGAATTGAGCATCGTCGGGTTGTTGGCGATGTAATTGCCGCCAATCGTGGCGCCGCCGAACGGATCGGAAGTCTCGAAAAATCCGTCGCTGATGGTCGCGTTGATGATGAGATTGTTAACGGCACGCAGGCTCAGGACGCCAGGCTCGCCGGCGTCGAACGGCGTCAGCGTGCGATAGGAGGGCTGGTAGGTGCTCGCTGTCGTGCTCGACGTCGTGCCGGCATTGACCGAGCCGCCGAGATTCCAGTTGCTGACGACGGTGATGTTGCCGCCATTGATGCTGGTCGTTGGATTGGTGAGGTCGATCTCGGGCCGCAAATGCAGCAGGGGCGATCCGCTGAGATCGCCAAAATCCGCGGCGACGTTGGAGGCGTTGGCGCCAAACGGAGTCTGGACAAAGCCCACCAGCGTCGCCTGATAGAAGTTCACATGGTTGGCGTTCGCCGTGGTTGGAGCAAACGTGCCGGCAATGCTGGAATCGGACCTCACCCCGCCGGTCTCCGTCGCGATCGTCGTCGGCTGCTCCCCGACGGTGCTCACGGCAAAAAGCGCTGCCGATTGTGACGTACCCAGGTTGCCCGCGGCCACGGCGCTCGGGAAGGAGCCGATGAGCTTGGCCTCGTCCGAGGTCGTAACAGTAACCGAGACGATCTGCTCACGCAGGGCGGCGCCGGCGCCGGCTGTTGAAGCTTTGATGTTCACGGCAGCAGCATTTTGCGTTCCTGAGCCGAAGGTCCCTCCGCTGAACGTCAGGGTCGCAGGTGTAGTGCTATAACCGGACCCTGGCTTGTCGATGATAACATCCGTGACGACTCCGGCGCTATTGATGATCGCGTGCCCGGTGGCGGCCGTGCAGGTGGGCCCCGCCGTGCAGCCTGTGGGCGGGGTGAACGTGACCGTTGGCGCCTTGGTGTAGCCGCTCCCTCCATTTGATGCGAGGACCACGATATCGTTGAAGAAATTGGACCCGGAGCCTGTGCCAGTGCTGGCGTTGCCTGCCAAGCCCTCAAACAGCTGACCGATGGTTGCAGAGCTGGTCTTCGTTTCCGTGGTCGAGATGGCCGTGCCGTTATCGCCGACAGTACTCATGAAGACACTCGGGCTGCTGGCAGCAAAATAGCTTCCGCCATTCGTGGGAGTGACTGCAATCACGTCGGAGTCGACATGCTGCCATATGCCGTTGACCATCGTACCGGTGCCGTCGAACCATCCGGCCGGGTCGATGATGCCGTCGAAATGCTGCGCGCCGGTCGAGGTGTCGGTGGTGCTCCACGTTACATAGGCGTTGAGTCCGATGCCGCCACTGCTGGGATTGCTGCCGGCATCGGTGACGAGCGCGCCCTTGAAGCTGACATTGACATTGTTGCTGGTCAGGATCGGCGCACGGATGATAACCGTTCCGCCGGTATTGTTGATGTTGGCGCCGCCGGGTCCGCCGCTGACGTCGAACACCGCACCGGAAGCGACGGTGATGGAGCCGGAGCCGGTGACATTTTCATAGCCATAGTTCTGGTTCAGCGACGTGGTGCTGCCCACCCCGCTGGTGCCGAGCGTGATGGTGCCGCCGGTCTGGACGAGAGTGGAGCTGCCGTTACCGTACGCCGGATCAAGCGCATTATCGGCCTGATAGCGCGCGAGCAGACGCGCGGTCGAGTCGATGATCACGCCCGTCGCGCCCGGAGCGCCTGCCGCGGTCGTGGTGGTGCCGGTAGCATAGAGCGCGATGGTGCCGCCGCTGGGGCCGCTGGCGTCGATGGTGCCGTCGACGATCACGCTCCCGGCATTGGCGGTCAGCATGACGTTGCCCGAGGCCAGTGTGACGTTGCTCGGCACGACGATGTCGCCGTTCGCCAGCGTCGCCGAGAAGCTGCCGGTGAAGCCGCTCTGCATTGGCAAGGCGCCCGCAAGGCCGTGCGCCGTCAGGGTGAAATTGCCGCCGAGATCGTTGAAGGCAGCAGTCCCGTTGAGCGTTCCGTTGAATGTCGCCGCGCCGTTGTTGCCCGTGGTGATGCCGAGCGAGCCCGCATAGCCGAAGCCAACGGCCGAGACGTCGATGCTGCTGCCGGCATACATCGTCACATTGCCGTTGTCCGAAATCAGCTTCACAGTGCCGCCGGGGGCGTACAAGGTCTGGTCGAGCACCGTGACCGCCGATCCCATCGCATCGATGGCGGCGCCCGGGTTGAGCACGACATCGCCGCTCGTCGCCTCGAGCGTCACATTGCCCGACAAGGCCCGGATGATGGCGCTGTCCATGATCGTGGCACCAGTGATCGCGACCGCACCGCCGATGTTGCCGGCGATGCTAACCGGCATCGTTCCGATACCGGATTGCAGCGCGACCTGACCGCTGGTGGTCAGCGCCTGGGTCGCGTCGCTGTTGGCGACGAGCGCCGGGGCCGACAACAGCATATTGGCGCCGCCGCCCGCCACAGCCTGCGCTGTCGCGCCGGTGCCGCCACCGCCGGACAAGGTGACGGTAGCATTGGCGTAGCCTGACCCCGTCTTGGTCACGTTGACGCCGACCACGCCGAGCGACGCGATCAGGTTGGCGCCGGTCCCGCTGCTCGAGCTGACGCTGACCGAAGTGATCGGCCCCGTGAAGCCGGAGCCTGACGCGGTGATGTTGACAGCGGTGATGGCACCGCTCGCGTCAACGATGGCGGTGCCGGTGAAGCTGCTGCCACCGGGACCGGTTACGGTCACCGGGTCGCCGTACTTGTAGCCGGAGCCGCCCGAGGTCACCGCGATGCTGACGACGCCGAGCGACGCCGTGGCGGTAGCGCCCGCACCGGCGGCCCCGGTGATGGTGACGTTCGGGACCGATGTGTAGCCGCTGCCCGGGTTGGAGACCGTGAAGCCGGCGATATTGAACGTGGTGCCGAGGCTGCCGCTGCCGCTGAAGCCGATCGCCTGGCTGGCGTGGACGACCACGCCGTTGATAGCGTTTCCATTGGCGTCGGTGCCGCCGCTGAAATTGCCGAGCACGACGCTGCCGCCGGCCTCCGTAAAGCTTCCCTGGCCGAACACCGTCGCGCCGTCGGTGCCGGCATTGATGACGAGCCTGCCCGTCGCGGGTGCGTTCGGCAGCGTGTTGGCAAGTTTGGGTGTCAATTGGGTGTTGGTCAGCACCACGTTGAGAGCGTCGATCGCGGTGGTGCCGCCCTGGCTGAACAGCCCGGCACTGTCGAACGTCAGGGTGCCGATTGGATGGTTGATATCACCGATGGTGAGTCCGTTGGCATCGATGAGATTGATCACGGACGCGCTGCGCAGCCGCACCGAGGCGGCATCGTTGAAGTTGGCGAGCACGGCCGAATTCAGCACGATGCCCGACGGCACGGGGCTCGGCGGAGGACCGCCGATATTGATCACGGAGCCGGCGATGTCGTAGTTGGTGGCCTCGAGCACGGCGGTCGACGCCAGCGCGCCGGTGCCGCTGGTGTCCAGCGTCAGCGCATTGCCGCCGTCGATGACGGCACCGGCGCCGATGCTGAACGCGCCGGTGGGTGTGCTGCCGCTCGGCGGCGTTGCCGTCGGTGTCGTGTTGGGGGGCGTATAGAGACCCGGCACGAAGATCCGCGTGACATTGATCGTTGTACCGTTGGCGACGCGGATCAGCGCGCCGTCGCCGCTCACGCCAGCGGTATAACCCGTCAATTTGCCAGTGGTGGCGTCGAACACCGGCACCGGATCGGCGCCGATCGTGATGTCGCGATCGGTGCCGATGGGCACGCTGCCCTTGGCGCCGATCACGCTTCCGGCGTCGATGGTGATGCCCTTGTCACCGGCCAGCGACACCAGCAGCAGCTCCGGACCGGTCAAGGGGTGCGCCGCGTCGGTGTCGACCTCGAGCTTGAGCGCGGTAGCGGTAATGTTGAGCACGCTGGCCGTCACCTGGGCGGTGCCGCCGATCAGCACAGAACTGGCGCCAAGATTGCTGATCTGGTCGGCATCGAGCGCGAGATAGTGGGTGCAGGTGGACGTGCTGCTGACGCGGCAATCGTCGGACGGAAGCGCGAGGCCTTGTGCAACGATCGCGATGTTGCCGCCGCCGATCTGCACCTGGCCGCCGCCACCGAGGAGACCCGGCACCAATGGGCTGGTGCCGGGGCCGAACAGGTTGGTGCCGTTGAGGTTGAGCGAGGCGACGGCGCCGAGCACCATCGTGCCGCCGTCGATCGGCAGCGGCGGCGGGGTCTGCCCGGCGGCCAGCGCCTGGCTGCGGAAGAAGCTGGCGGCGGAGGTGATGTCGATGCGCGACTCTTTCGACCACACCGCTTGCGACTGCAGCTGGAACAGCTCGGACTGCGACGTGTCTGCGCCGGTGATCGCATTGCCGAGGTGGCCGACCACATATTGCGAGCCGTCGGCGCCGGTTGAGCTCTCGGCGCCCGGATTGATGTTGCTCGCCACCTGCACCACGCGATAGGCGCCGGGCAAGGTCGCGTACATGCCGGGCAACAGCACATAGGTGCCGGGTGGCACGTTGCTGCCGGCGCCGATGGTCACGGTCTGGCCCGGCGCGATCGCGTTCGGCAGTGCAGTGTCGTTGCCCGAGTTCGTCCCTGCGGGCAAGGTGACGCCGGAATTGTAGGGATACTCCGCGAAGGTCGGATCGTAGGCGGCGACCTTCGCCTCATAAGTCGGCACCAGGGCATAGACCTGGCGGCCGTCGGCATAGGTCGGGGTGAAAGTAGAGAAGTTGTTGACGACCAGTTTCTGCTGATAGGTCAACAGCACGTTGCGGGTGCCGCCGTCGCCGGCGACAAATTCGGTGGCATAGATATCGCCGCCGCCGCCGAGATCGAGCACCGCCCCCGATTGCGTCGTCACGTTGTTCCCGAACAGGCTGATCGACTTGGCCGGCGGCGCGGTCAGTATTGGCGGCATCGTCGTGGTGCCGGAGGAGATAGGCGCGCCCGCATACCAGGTGGTGTCGTCGACCGTGATCCCGTCGGGAATCGCGAGCCCGGCGGCTGACACCGAGGTGAGACTGCCTGTGCCCAGCGTGACGGAGTTGGTGGTTACGAAAGTCGCCGCCCCCTTAGTCCCGATCTCGAGGAAGCTGGTGATCGCATCGGGCATCGTGCTCGGCGTGCCCAGCACGATGTTGCCGAGCGGCGCCCACAGCGTGCCGTCCTGCTCGATGGTCTGTGCGCTGAGCACGACCGCGCCGCCGGCGGACAATGGCGCCATGCGCTGACCATTCGGCCGGATCCAGATCTCGTTGTATTTATCGATCGTCCCGAACGAGGCCAGCAGGAATTCGGTGCCTGTGACCGGATAGACCTCCGCCGCCTGCAAAGTCAGGTTTCCCGGCACGAACAGCGCGCCGGCAAAGATCACGCCGTTGGTCATCAGCCGGATCGCGCCCGTGCTGGTCAAATTGACGTTGGCGGCGTTGTCGACAGCGATGCCGCCTTCGAGATCGATCCATTGCGCCGACACGTTCAGCTTGCCGTCGGCAAGCGTCGGCATCGCAAGCGCACTTGCCAACGTCGTGCCCGTGATCTGCACATAGCCGGCGGTCAGGTTGACCGTCGGGCCGTTGACCGTCGGGCCGTTGAGGCTCGGCACGCAGCCGCTACAACTCGGCGGGACGTCTTTGGTGGGATCGGTGACGCCGACCGGCAGCAGCCCGCCGCCGCCCGGCAGCAGCGTGATCTGCCCGACCATGGTCAGCGCACCCGGAATGGTGACGTCGAGCGAACCGTGGAACATGACGTTGGAGCCGAGCGACACGGAATCGAAGCCGCTGTTGCTGAGTGTGTCGGCCCCGAGGTAGCTCCCTGGCGCTGACGGAACGCCGCCCTGCGCCAGCGCCGCCGCCACGACGCCGCCCGGCTCGATCACGACGGGGGTGCCGCCGACCGTCAGGCTGCCGCCGGTGGCCAGCGGCGCGCCGCCGGCTGCATCGACCGTGCCAGCGAAATAGGCGTTGGCTCTGACGGGGCTAAGCGTCAGACTGCCGCCATCGCTCCAGGCGTCCTGGCCGCCGTCACGCGGCGATAACTGGATCAGATGGCTCGCGGCTGTCACCGCCGCGCCTCGCAGGTCAAACCGTGCACCCGGCTCTACCACAATGGCGCCGGGATCGTTCGTGCTGCCGCTCGCGGCGAGCGTGATGCTGCCGCCGTCGAG
Organism: Bradyrhizobium sp.; assembly: GCA_019243075.1. Taxonomy (GTDB): domain Bacteria; phylum Pseudomonadota; class Alphaproteobacteria; order Rhizobiales; family Xanthobacteraceae; genus Bradyrhizobium. The sequence continues at coordinate 16,021 of JAFAUV010000397.1, read as the reverse complement.
CACAGTGCCGGTGGAATAGCGCACGATCCGCGGGTTGGGCAGGAAGGTGCCGCTGACGTCGAGCAGCGCCGTGGAGTCGATCTGGACGGTGCCCGACGAGATGCTGATGCTGCCGCCGGGCGCGACGATGCTGCCGCCGATTTCGGCCGTGGCTGTCCCACTCAGGGTGACACTGGCCTGCGGGTCGGCCGCGATGCCGGCGCCGGCGCCGATCAGGAGGCCGGCTGCCGAGCTCAACGACAGGCTGGCCGATGCGCGCAGACCCAGCGGCAGCAGCCCGACCGTGGCGAGGTTGTGCAGCAGCGCGCCGGTCGGTGCCGCCACGAGCGGACCATTGAGGATGGCGTTGGTCTGTCGCGGCGTCACCACCGTGCCCGAAGTCACCGTCACATTTCCGGTTTCGTTCGTCAGGGCGATCTGCGAGAAACCACTGGTGAAGAACGAGTTTGGCAGCAAGAGTTCGCCGGCATCGGCATTCGAGACCGCGAAGCTCGCCGACGATGATGCAGCCGTCCCGGCCAGCTTGGCTGCGGTGCTGCTGGACACATAGGTCGTCACCTGGCTCGCAGCGCCGTCGATCACCACGCTCGGCACCTGCAATGTCAGAGTGCCGCCGCCGTCAAGCCCGTCGGCGTAGATGCTGCCGCCGAAAATCACATTGGCCTGGTTGGGCAGGTTGGGGAAGCCGTCGGGATTGGTGCCTTGTGGAGCTTCGTTGTACGGCGCACCAAAGTCCGCGCCTTGACGACCCAAAGGACCGGGGTCATAGGTGACGAGGCTGACATTTCCGCCTTTGGCTTTGGGCAGGCCGTCGGAGCCGGTCGAGAGCTTGCCGGTGCGGCTGATATAGCCTCCACTGGAGACGTCGGTGACGCTGCCCGGCGCCAGCACGATGCTCTGGGTCACATCGACGACCCCACCCCCACTGCCAAAGCCGGCCTGCAGCGTGGTGATGCTGACGCTACCGCCATTGACGAAGCCTGAGCCCTGCACCTCGTCCAGCGTCAGGCCGGCGTCATTGACCCACAGCCCGTGCACATCGAGCACGCCATTCGCGCCGATCACCACCGCGGCCACTGGCGGCGTCAGCGGAAGGTTCAGAGGGTAATCAAACAAGAAGCCGGTCAGGGTGATCTTGCCTGATGGCGCCGACAGCGTGCCGTCGATGGTGCTGACGCCATCGAGCGTGATGCTACCGGCCGGACGCACCGCCAGCACCGCATCAGTCGCCATATTGAGCGTATTCGCGCCCTTGATCGAGATCGAGCCCAGCCCTTCATCGGTGAGAACATCAGTGAAGATCGGGAACACCCCGTTCGCCAGTACAGGCTTCCAGGTCGCCACATTCGCCGAGGCCAGGCTCGCAAGCCCATAAGGATCAGCGCCGGCCGCGGCCTGCGACTCCAGCAGCACGTTCAACGTGCTGTTCGCAGCGTTGCCGCCGTTCAGATTGATGGCGAGCGACGCCCCCTTTGGCATCGTGTCCCACAAGGCAATATTCGACGAGCCGGCCAGCGCGCGCTGGCGGTCGCCGGCCACGACCGTCGCCACCAGGTCGCCTTCAAGGACCGGCACCTGCGCGGTCACGCTGAGCGATCCGCCACTGACACCGGCGATATAGCCCGGCTCGAAGTGCCCGCTCGCCACCATCGGATTGCCGAACACTTCGTTGAGATTGGCGCCCCAATGCGAATGATCGACGGTGAAGCCGGTGAGGATGCCGACGATGGGTACGTTCGGATTGGCACTGCCAATGCCGTAGATGCGGCCATCGGCGCCGAGCAGCCTGGTCGTCGAAATCACCCCGCCGGTGTACTGCACATAGCCGCCCGAGATGTTGATTGCGGCACCCGGCATCTGCACGACGTTCTTGGCCGAGGTGGAGACGCTACCGCCGGCGGTCAGGATCTCGTCGATGGTCTGCGGGATGTTGCCGACGAAGCCGGCGGCGTCGAGGATCGGCGAGCCGAACCATGCAAGGCCGTCGGCACGGGTGCCGGCCAGACGTGCGTCGATGCTCACGGTCTGGCCGATCAGCGCGGCAGCCAGCGGAGTATCGGCAACTTCCGCCTGCGTCACCAGGATGTTCACCTGGTTCAACGACATCGGCAGCGTCACGCCGGCAAGGCCGGAAACGTCGACCGAGCTGCCCGGCTCGAACAGGATGCTGCCGTTGTCGGTACCACCGTCGTTAATGGTCACGGCCGCGCCGGGCGCCTTGATGAAGGCGCCGCCGAGCCCGGCGCCGTGGCCCTGAAGGTCGACGGTCAAACCGCTAATGGTGATGTGCGGCTGCAACACGGTTGCAAAATAATTGGCATTGATGGTGCCGTTGAGATTTGTGGAATTCGTAAGGGTCGATGTCAGCAACGTGCCGCTGCTCTCGTCGGGCAGGATCGCGGTCAGGCTGTCCGCGCCGAGGACGATGTTGCCGTTGCCGATCAGGATCGAGGCGGTGCGCGTGGTCGAGGTGGTCGCTGCGATAGCGCCGAGTTGGTTGACCTGGCCGCCCGAAATCGTCACCGCGCCGTCATTGGCGATCAGGAGGGCATTGGCGGCATTGCTGATCGGCGCGCCTCCGCCGCCGTCCACCGTCAACGCCGCCTGAACCCCAACGACGCTCGACGGCGGCGTCAGCAGGGTGATTGAACCGCCGGAGACCAGAATGATCTGGCCGTTCTGGGTGAGGATGGTCCCGGCATTGCTGACGCCGGTTCCCCCGAGCAACGCCACATAGCCGCCGTCGCCATTGGCGCTGAGCTTGCCTGACGTGTCGATCTGCGCGCCCGCTTCGACCACCACGGTGCCGGTGCCGGTGCTGCTCCCAAACCCGGCGGCGCCGGCGCCGGTCAAGCCGGACGGAATGTTGTCCGAAAACAGCCCGTTCTGCAGATATTGCTGGTAATTATTGGCACTCAGCGTGGCCGACAAATTGAGCGTGGAGGCGATCAGCGTGTGGACGTTGATCTGGCTGGTGCCGGAAAAGATGATGCCGTTCTGGTTGATGATGTAGATCGCGCCATCGGCTCTGATCGCGCCTTCGATGCGGCTCGGCGCAATACCCGCTGCGACCATGTTCAGCGCCGACCAACTGGTGTTGCCCTGCTGGTTGAACACCACGGTGGTGTCGCGCGAGACGTTGAAGCTTTGCCAATTCAAGAGCGCCGTTGGCTGCGTTTGATCGATCTGGACCGTGGTCTGGCCATTGCCGGTGGTCTGCATCGGCTTGTTGGCGCCGACCCAGGTCGTCACGGGATTGGCGCCGCCCGTTGGAGCGAGCCCGCTGTCGGGCACGAGACCGCCGGGTGCAAGTCCGCTGGAAACCGCATCAGGGTTGGTATCGGCAGCCGCGCGCGCCGCGGCTTGCGCCGCCTGTATGGCGCGGATGACGTTGAGCGACCGCGTCATCGATTGCTGGCTGTTCTGTGCCGCCTGCTGGGCCTGCTGTGCCGCCGCGGCAGCGGCGGCCGCAGCAGCCGCGACCGCCGACGAGCCCTGCCACGCTGCGCCAAGGGGGTGGGCATGCGTGAGATGTGTCGAGGCGATCAGCAAAGCCGCGACACTGACCGATGTTCGAAGCACAGCCCGAAACCGGTCACGAGGGTGGCGCGGGGCAGAAGCGGACATGAGGCTCTCGTAAAACAACGTCCTCGAGCGGACTACTCGCGGCCAATGCGGCACGAGCGGTCCGTCGCGGATAAGGGATCACACCAAGCGAGCCGCGGCAGGCTTGCCGTTTCCTCGCTGTCTTGATGACGTCCGAGCTCGCGCATCAGTGCAAAGTGCCAACCGATTTTTTTAACCAAATTTAACGACGCGCCGCCGACGGTGGAGAAAAAGCAGGCGCCACAACCTCTTTAGCTCAACCGAGCAGAACGAAACCGCCCGGAAGCTGCCTGACGCGGGCGCCGAAAGCGGAGCGCAATTGGGGAACGACAACTTCCAGATGGTCCAGTCTGAAGCTGGCGGTGTAACGGCGTCGGCCGAGTTCGGCATTCATCAGAACGATCCTGCCCGGCCGGTAGCGGTTGACCTCCTCGATGACGTGCGCGAGGGGTTCATCCTCGAAATAGAGCAGACCCTGCCGCCATCCGGTGACGACATCCGGATCTACTGTTTTCGCCGGCCCAAGGCTTCCGGGATTGGAATCCTTGGCCTGATAGACAACCTGCTGCTTCGGCTGGAGATCGACGAAACGTCCCTGGTGGTTCACGCGCACCGTGCCCTCGATGCAGGTGACACGGATGGCATCGCCGTTGCAGCGGACGTTGAACTCGGCCAGGGTGGCCGAAGTCCGGCCATTGCCGGCGATCACCTCGATTTCGCGGTTTCGCGCGGCGATGATCGCCTCGCCCGAGATGAGTTCGATCCGATCCCGCCCGTCACCTGGCGAACGAATATTGAGGCTGGTGCGGGTGTTCAGCTCGACCGAGGCTGCGTCCGAAAGCTTGATCTGCCGCCGCTCGCCGATCTCGGTCCTGTAGTCGGCCCTCCACTCGCTCAAGGACGGCCACAGTTCGAGCGGCGGTCGCAGCACCATCACAGCCGCGCCCGCAGCGGCCACTGCAGCGCCGCCGACCAGCACCGCGCGCCGGCGGGGCAGGAAATCGGCCGGGCGGCCAGGATGATCCGCCAAATACTGACGGGCCATGTCCTCTACCGCGGGCCCGAGCGCCCGCCAGCGCCGGCTCACGCGTGCATATTCACGCGCGTGAAGAGGACTTCGCGCGCACCATGTCCGCAACGCCGTCATGTCGGCATCGGTCGCATCGCCCGAAGTCATGCGAAATACCCAGTCCCAGGCTTCTTGCGAAAGCTTCCTGACCAACTCGGGATTGGAGTGCGGGTCGTCCAAGGCCGTCATCGCCCTCTGCTTGCCGTCGCCGAACCTGGTCCGGCATCGTTAAGACGTTTCATCTGCGTCGGGAGTGCAAGCGGAGCCACCGTTTTTTCCCAGATGCGCGTCCAGATGCTCAGCCGCACGCCTTAGCTCGTAAAACACCGTTCGCCTGGAAATGCCAAGCCGGCGGGCGAGGGCATCGTGCGCGAGACCATCGATCCTTGCCCCGATCAACACGGAACGTGTACGTTCCGGTAAGGTCTTTATAGCCTGCTGCACCAATCCGAGCTCAATGCGCGTCTGCGTCTGATCGGCCGGGCCAGGTGCGGGATCGGCGATCTCCAGCGCCGCCTCGATCTCGGCGTGCGCCAGCCGGCGCCCCTCGGCGCGCCGGCGATCCCTGGCGATATTGGTGGCAACGCGCATCACAAACGCCAGGGGACTGCGGATCGGCGCTGTCTCATCGCTGCGATGCAAATGCAGCCATGTCTCGTGCAAGCTCTCTTGCGCGACATCCGGCCCAAAGCGCCGCGTCAGTTGATTTCTGAAATCGTCGTACCGGTCGACCAGCAGGTTGCGCAGTATCACCCAAGTTGTTTCGGGCATGAACAGACAGCCGTTCCTCGACCAGGGCTGCGCAATCTCGCGACCGCCTCGGCCGACGGCGTGCGGATAGCAAACGACGTTGAGCGCTACCATCGGAATATGACAGACTGGCAACGCCCTCGATATCCATCGGCAGGCCGATCCGGGCGGCTTCAACCTGTGCAGTCGCCGGTCGTCGAAGGCAGCCGCGGCCGAATTCGCATGATCAACGGTTGCGGTACGTTGGACGGCGGCGAAACGGCGATCGCTGCGCCCTGAAGATTTCGAAGCAGAGCCAGATCGCGTTCAGGATCCTGGGTCGATCCGATCAATGCGCTGTGCCGAATGATCCCATCCTGGCCGATCCAGAGCTCGAGCCCGACCTTGTACGACCCAGGGCGCGTCTGCGGATCCCTGCACAACGCGTCGAGGACGCTGTTCTGCAACGCAGCCAAAAATCGATCGTCACGTAAAACCGCTGATGCTGAAGTGTCGGTGTCTTGCCTGGAACCCGGAGCGATCACGAATGCATCGACATCCGTTCGACTGGCCGAAAGGCCAGTGCCATCGAGAAGTGTCTTGAGGGCATCCGGGGTCGCGAAACGTCCCTTCACCGGCATGGATCGCCTGCCGGTCGTCAGCGCGGTTTCGAAAAATACCTGAACGCCGCTGACCCTAACGAACGCCTTGATCGCGCTATCGAGGTTTTGCCCCGCGATGTCATATACAAGCGTTTGCTGGGCTGGTGCGGACAATTCGTCCGCCGTTGCGCCATGCAGTGACATCAGGGCCAACATGATAGCCGGCGCAAGAGGCCGGCACGTCGCCAGCATGGTCACGAATTCCATCCGCAAGTCCGCGCGCGCTACGAGATCGACGACCAGTAGAAGGCTCTTTCGGCAAAATAGCACGGGATGGACAGCGGGCTATCGCGCGCGCGAAATCGTGCAAAATAGCAGGTTGGCACACAAAAACGTGCGAATGGCGGAGAGAGTGGGATTCGAACCTACGGTACAGTTTCCCGCACACACGCTTTCCAAGCGTGCGCCTTAAGCCACTCGGCCATCTCTCCGGAGGGCCCTCTCTTGTAACGGCATGAAGGTTTTTGCAAGCGATTGCCGTGGGCTAGCGCCGAATTTGGCAAGTATTTTGAATAATAACGGGATTTACCAGGCTGTCGGGTCCCGGCAGATCGGGGTCGGGCCCGATGGTGAACCGAATGGCTCGGTTCGGGCCTACCGCCATGATTTCGGTCAATGCAAGCGGACGGCTGAACCGGCGGTGCGCAGCGGCCACAGCGCCGGCGGCGAGTCCTCGAGCGGCGCCATCGGCGCCTTGTCGGTGTCGGCCTGGCTGTCCTGCAGCGCCTCGATGAAGTCCGCAAACCACTGCTGGATCGAGCGCTCGCGGAGCTTGCCGATCATCGCCTCGTACCGCATGCGCCTTTCGGTGAGCGGCATCGCCAGTGCGGTCGCGAGCGTACGCGCCATGCCGTCGACGTCGTGCGGGTTGACGAGCAGCGCGGCGTCGAGCTCCTTGGCGGCGCCCGCGAATTTCGACAGCACCAGCACGCCGGGATCGGACGGGTTCTGGGCGGCGACATATTCCTTCGCGACGAGGTTCATGCCGTCATGCAGCGGCGTCACCACGCCGACCTGCGCGGTGCGATAAAGCCCCGCCAGGACGGCCTGGCCAAAACCCTTGTTGAGATAGCGGATCGGGGTCCAATCCACCTCGCCATGGCGGCCGTTGACGTCGCTGACCAGCCGCGCGACGTCGCTCTGCAGCTTGCCATAGGCCTCGATCGCGCCGCGCGAGGGTGTCGCGATCTGCAAGAGCGACACCGTGCGCGCCAGATGCGGATGATGGGTCCACATCTGATCGAAGGCGCTGATGCGGTTCACCAGTCCCTTGGAATAGTCGAGGCGATCGACGCCGATCGCAAGCCGCTCGCCGTTCAGGCTGCGCCGCAGCCGCGACACGTCGGGATGCGTGACCGCCTTGGCGGCCATCGTCGCGAACTTTTCGGCATCGATGCCGATCGGGAAGACGGCTGCGCGCGTGCGGCCGGTTTGCGAGATTACGACGTCGTCGCGAACCGCCAAGCCCAGCTCGGCTTTGACATAGCCGAGGAAATTGTCGCGATCGTCCTCGGTCTGGAAACCGATGAGATCATAGGCCAGCATTGCCTCGATCAGCTCGCGATGATGCGGCACGCCTTCGATAATGCTGCGTGCGGGCCAGGGCGTGTGCAGAAAGAAGCCGATCGGCCCGACGATGCCGAGCTCGCGCAGCTCTGCGCCAAGCGCGAGGAAATGATAATCCTGCACCCAGAACGCGGTGTCGGTCTTGTTGAAGCGCAACAGCGCGCGCGCCATGAAGGCGTTGACTTCGCGGTAGGAGAGATAGTCGCCCGGCGAGATATGGATCAGGTCGCTGCGCGAATGCAGCGCCGGCCACAGCGCGGAATTGGCAAAGCCTTCGTAGTAGCCGCCATAATGCGCGGCCGGCAGGTCGAGCATCGCCAGCGCGCCGAGGCCGAGCGCCTCGATCTCAGCGAAGGGGTCCTTCTGAAAACCGTCGCGCACGCGGCCGGAAGAACCGACCCATATCGCCCCCGAATTTTCGACTACGGGCAGCAGAGCCGCCGCGAGTCCGCCGGTCATGGGCTCATTGGCATTGGCCCGTGCCACGCGATTTGAGACGACTACGAGTTTCACTGGCCCCTCCTGGGTAGTGCGGGCATTTAACTGCCGTTCATCAATATGGTTCCTTTGAGAATTGTGATGAATTGAAACCGAATTCAGACTGTCGCGAACGGAACCACGGTTCCCGCGCATAAAGATCGGACCTGATGCATGAAAAGCACGTTCGGACTGCGAAAACCGCAAGCGCGCCGCAATCTCGCGCCTGCTGTGACGGCAGCGTCATGCTTTGGCCGCCTGCGCCACGCTTTGGTCATCCAGCAGTTGCGCGAGGAAAGTGCGCACGTCGCTCGGAGAATCGAAATGACCGGCCACGCCCTGGGCGCGTCGGCCCACGGAAAAGGCAAGTCCGTCGAAATCAGGCATAATTGCGAACACGCTTTCATCGGTGACGTCATCGCCGATAAACAGCGGCCGGCGTCCCCTGAACGGCTCATGCGCCATCAATTCGCGCACGCCGCTCGCCTTGGTGAAACCGGAATGCTTGATCTCGCAGACGCATTTGCCGGGCAGCACCTCGATCGGCGCGTTCGGCAGATCGGCGCGGATCAACGACACCGCTTCATAGATCGCCTTCTCGGCATGGGGCGCCAGGCGGTAATGCAGCGCCAGCGAATAGCCCTTGTCTTCGAGCAGAATGCCGGGACTGAGTTTTGCGATGGTAGCCAGGCGCCGCTTCAGCTCCTTATCCAGCGGCGGGGCGTGGACATCGGCGGCTTCGGCGTCCGCCGCGAGCCGCATCTCCGCGCCGTGACCGCCGACGGCGGGAAACTGGTCGGGCGCGAAGATGAGATCGATGTCGTTGAGGGAGCGGCCGCTGACCAGCGCCAGGGCGCCCGAAGTCCTTGCGACCAAGCCGTTCAGCGTGGCGGACAACCCTTCCGGCACAAAGACCTCGCGCGGCGTCGGCTTCAGCTCGAGCAGCGTGCCGTCGATATCGAGCAGGATCGCCGTCTCCGACAAATGCGGCACGAGCAGACGCGGCACCGGAACCGCCTCCGGCGCCTGATCGTCCCGCGATGACTTCTCCTTCGACCGCATCCTGGCCATATCCTGATTCATCCTGCTCTACTCCACAGATGCAAGCGGCTTAGCGACGGTTTCGAGCGATTTTCGCTCGGCATTGACGGCATAGCGCCACGCGACGCCGGCGGCCGCGATCATCAGCACGGCGCCAAACAGGTAGCCGCCGAACACGCTGCCGCGCGACCCGCTATCGATGAGCGCGCCAAACAGGGCGGGACCCGCGACGCCGCCGATCGCGGTTCCGATCGCATAGAACAGCGCGATCGCGAGCGCGCGGACTTCGAGCGGAAAGGTCTCGCTCACGGTGAGATAGGCGGCGCTGGCAGCGGGCGAGGCAAAGAAGAAAATCACCATCCAGGCGATCGTCTGGCTCTGCGCGCTCAGGACGCCGATGGAGAAGAGATAGCCGGACAGCATCAAAAGCACGCCGGAGACGCCATAGGTCAGCACGATCATGGTGCGGCGGCCGAGGGTGTCGAACAGCCGGCCGAGCATGAGCGGGCCCAGGAAGTTTCCGGCGGCGAAGGGCAGGATGTACCATCCTATGCGATCGGAGGCGACACCATAGAAATCGGTCAGCACCAGCGCAAAGGTGAAGAAGATCGCGTTGTAGAAAAACGCCTGCGCCACCATCATGCACAGCCCGACCAGCGCCCGCTGGCGATAGGCCGAAAACAGGGTGTGCGCGACCTCGGCGAGCGGCGTGTGGTCGCGCATCTTCAGCTTGATCTTGGCGAAAGGCTGTTCGCGCTTATTCTGGGTGTGACCGATCACGGAGCGCTCGATATCATCGACGATGGCATGCGCCTCCTCGGGATGGCCGTGGATCATCAGCCAGCGCGGGCTCTCCGGAATCCACATCCGCATCACCAGCACGAAAAGCCCCAGCACCGCGCCGGTGAAATAAGCGATCCGCCAGCCGAGATCGGGAGGGGCGAGCGCGGGATCGAGCAGGACAATCGCGCTGGAGGCGCCGAGCGCGGCGCCGATCCAGAAGCTGCCGTTGATGACGAGATCGGTCCAGCCGCGATAGCGCGCCGGCACCAGTTCCTGGATGGTGGAGTTGATCGCGGTGTATTCGCCGCCGATGCCGGCCCCCGTGAGACAACGGAACAGCACGTAGCTGGCGACGTTCCACGAAAAAGCGGTGGCCGCAGTTGCGGAGAGATAGAGCGCCAGGGTGACGAAGAACAGCTTTCGCCGTCCGATGCGGTCGGTGAGCCAGCCAAACCCGACCGCGCCGAGCACGGCTCCGACGAGATAGCCGCTATTGGCAAGACCGAGGTCGAAATTGGAGAAATGCAGCGACGGACTGTCCTTGAGCGCGCCGGAAAGAGCGCCGGCGAGCGTCACTTCGAGCCCGTCCAGGATCCAGGTGATGCCGAGCGCCAGCACCACGCGGGTATGAAAGCCGCTCCAGGTCAGCGCATCGAGCCGCGAGGGTATCGTGGTCTCGATGATGCGATCCGCACCTGCTCCGGCCGCGGGCCGGGGCATGCCGTTGTCGATTGCCGGGCTGTGCTGCAGGGCCATGGGATCAGCCGATGCAAAAAATTCCCCGGGACGCTGCGCTCCCCGAGGTTTTCAGGCGCGATTGCGGCGACACATGCCCCGCGTCGAGACAACGCGGCAATCGCGGCACGGTTCCTCCCGGCACCCGGGAACGACCTCCGCCGCTGCTGCTTTCCCACCAGGAGGACTCGACGATGGCAGAACGGAGAAAAACATCTTCGCGCAAGAGCACAAGACGCAAGGCTGCGCCAAAGCGGTGGTCGCGGCGCGTCACCCGCGAGAGCGACGCGCTCGATCTCAAGCGCGGCGTGTTCAAGCTGACCAGCGCGAAGAAAATCGCGGCATCGCTGAAACGCTCGGCCGAACACAGCTCGCGCCGTAAATCCGGCGCTTACCGCTCGGCGCTGTCGATGCTGACCTTCTACATCAACCGCGCCGGCAAGAATTTGCCGAAAACCGAGCGCGACCGGCTTGAACGCGCCAAGGCAGAGTTGAAGCGGCAATTCGGCCGACAATAACCTGCCCTCGTCCCGGCCAGGCGGTTCCCGCTTGGGCAGGGAACAGCGCTGGTGTCGCGGCGGCCGGCGAACTAAGCCGCGCGGATATTCGCCATGAAGCGGTCGAGTTCGGCGCGCAGCCGCGTGCTCTCGCTGGACAGCGCCTTTGCCGAGCCCAGCACTTCCTGGGACGCCGAGCCGGTTTCGGTGGCGCCGCGGTTGACCTGCAAGATGTTGTCGGCGGCTTCGCGCGTGCCTCGGGCCACGCTCTGGACGTTCTGCGCAATCTCCTGGGTTGCCGTGCCCTGCTGCTCGACGGCATCGGTGATCGAGGCGGCGATGGCCGAAATCTGGCCGATGGTCGCGCCGATCTCCTTGATGGCCGCGACCGATTCCTGGGTCGCCTCCTGCATGCCGGCGATGTGATTGGAGATATCCTCGGTCGCCCTTGCGGTCTGGCTCGCCAGCGACTTCACCTCGGCGGCAACCACCGCAAAGCCACGGCCGGCGTCGCCGGCGCGCGCCGCCTCGATGGTGGCATTGAGCGCGAGCAGATTTGTTTGCTCGGCGATCGCCGTGATCAGCTTGACGACGTCGCCGATCTCCTGCGCGGCGCGCGACAATTTGCCGATCCGCGCATCGGTCTGCTGCGCCTGGTTGACGGCGGCTTCGGCAATGCGGTTCGACTCCCGCACCTGCTTGCCGATGGCATCCACCGACGCCGACAGTTCCTCGGTCGCCGAGGCCACCGACTGGATGTTGCTGGAAGCCGTTTCGGAAACGCCGGCGACCTGGCTCGAGAGGCCCTGCGTGGTCTCCGCCGTGCGCGTCAGCGTGCCAGCGGCCTGCTCGAGATGGACTGCTGAGGCCGAGACATTGGAGACGATCGAGCCGACCGCGCTTTCGAAATCGTCGGCAAAGCGAATGAGCTCGGCACGGCGCGCGCCGGCCGCTTGTCGGTTCTGCGCATCATGGGCGGCGGCGTCGCGCTCCGCCCTGGCGATTGCCTGCAGCTTGAACTCCTCGACCGCCCCGGCCATCTCGCCGAGTTCGTCCTTGCGACCGAGGCCGGGCAGCACGACATCGAAATTGCCGCCTGCTAGCTCGCGCATGGCCTTGCACATCGCAATCATCGGCCTGGAAATACCCCGGCCCAAGAGCAGCGCCAGCACCGCGCCGAGCAACGTGCCGCCGAAGGCGAGCATGATGAGCAGATGTTCGGTCTCGCCGATGATCGCATTGGACTGCGCGTCGAGCCGCTGCTGCTCGGAGACCAGGTCGGCCTTCATCGCGCTCGCGCCCTGGCTGATCGCCCCGGCCGAGCCGCTCATCTCGGTCGCGAGATCCTCGATCGTGCTGGCGTTCTCCACCAGCTTTTGCAGCGCCTGGCGATAGGCCGCAAGGAAGCCCTTGGCCTCTTTCAGCTCCGCCACGATCTTGTCGTCCATCGAGTAGACCTGGCCGAAGGCGCTTGCGACGAAGTCCAGGCGCGCCAGCGCGCTCTTGGCCGCCATCTGGTCGGAATTGATGACAAAGGTGTTGGCGGCCGCGCTTGCAGCCTGGAACTGCGCCGAGATCCGCTTGGTGCCGGACTCGATCGCCTGCTGCTCGCCGTCGGAGGCATTGCTCAGTATGTCGTCGAGCTTGTATTTGAGCATGTTGGCGTTGCTCTGCAGCTGGTTCTGCACCAGCCGCGCGCTCTCATCCTTGACCTTGACGATGTCGGCGAAGGTGGAGGTGAAGTTCCTGAACTCGATGGCCAGGCGCTTGATGCCTTCGAGCCGCGCCGCCTGCTTGGTTCCCCCCAGCGACGTATCGATGGCCTCCTTCAGGCCGGCTTCGGCCGCCTGTGCCGCCTTGGCATCGTCCTCCCTGCCCGTCACCACGTAATATTTGACCAGCAGGCGGTAGGAGATCAGCTCGCGGTCGATATTGCGGGCAAGATCGGCTTCGGCGACGCTGTTGCGATAGGAGGCGACCGCCTCGGAGACGCGCTCGAAGCCGAAATAGGCGGTGCCGAGGCTCACGACCGAGATTGCCAGCACCAGCGCGAAGCCGAGCAGTATCTTGGCACGGAAGCGTAGGGGCGGAAGCCCGGAAAACCATGATTTCGAACGGACGCTTCCCGACATTCCTGCCCCCAAGTCCGGCCTTCCGAGCAAAGCCATGCGGAGCCGGAAATGATGGCTGCCGGCTTGAGGCGCAAGTTACGCCACAATGGATAAGGCTGCGTAAACGGAGCGCGGCTCGCCTCCTTCGCGGGGCTGAAACTGCCGTGATCGCAATGGTTTTTCGCCGACCAAAATCCTAGTTGCAAAGTTCCCGGCAGCCCTTTCTAATCGGTGCAATCAAAAATCACCGGGAGGGACATGTGTCGACAGTCAAACTGACAGTGAACGGCAAGGCGGTGTCGGTTGAAGCCGAAGACCGCACGCTTCTGGTCCATCTCCTGCGCGATCATCTGAACCTGACGGGCACGCATATCGGCTGCGATACCAGCCAATGCGGCGCCTGCGTGATCCATGTCGACGGCCGCGCGGTGAAATCCTGCACCATGCTCGCGGGACAGGCCGCGGGTTCCAGCGTCACCACCATCGAAGGCATCGCCAAGGGCGATGAGCTGCACCCGATGCAGGCGGCGATCCGCGACAATCATGCCCTGCAGTGCGGCTATTGCACACCGGGCATGATCATGGCCGCAATCGATATTGTGCATCGCCATGATGGCAAACTGGACGAAACCACCGTCCGGCATGAGCTGGAAGGCAATATCTGCCGCTGCACCGGCTATCACAACATCGTCAAAGCGGTGCTGGATGCTGCCGGACGCATGAAGGTTTCGCAGGCGGCCGAGTAGCCGTTTCGCGCAATCGTTGCTCGATCACGCCGCCGCGTTCGATGGAATGGGCGGAAACCAAATCTCCGGCAGGGAGGAAGACATGGGCGTTGAAGGCATTGGCGCAAGCGTCGTGCGCAAGGAAGACCGACGTTTTATCACCGGCAGGGGCCGCTACGTCGACGATATCAAACTGGTGGGCATGACCTTTGCCCAGTTCATCCGCAGCCCGCATGCGCATGCCAGGGTCAAGAGCATCGACACGTCCGAGGCGATGAAGATGCCCGGCGTGATCGCGGTGTTGAATGGGCGAGAACTCGTGGACGACAAGGTCGGCAATCTGATGTGCGGCTGGGCCATCACCTCGAAAGACGGCTCGCCGATGAAAATGGGCGCTTGGCCCGCGATGGCGCCGGAGACGGTGCGCTTCGTCGGGCAGGCGGTCGCGGTGGTGATCGCCGAAACCAGCAACCAGGCGCGCGACGCGGCCGACTCCGTGGTCGTCACCTATGAGGAGCTGCCGGCGGTTGCCGACATCAAGGCCGCGATCAAGCCCGGCGCGCCGCAGCTTCACCCCGAAGCGCCCGGCAACGTCGTCTACGACTGGCATCTCGGCGACGAGGCCACGGAAGGATGCCTTCGCCAGGGCCGCCAACGTTGTGACGCTGGAGCTCACCAACAACCGCCTGGTGCCGAATGCGATGGAACCGCGCTCGGCGATTGCCGATTACGATGACGCCGAAGAGCACTTCACGCTCTACACCACCTCGCAGAATCCGCATGTCGCGCGCCTGATGCTGTCGGCGTTCTACAATATCGCGCCGGAGCACAAGCTGCGCGTGATCGCCCCCGACGTCGGTGGCGGCTTCGGCTCCAAGATCTACATCTATCCCGAGGAGATGGTGTGCCTGTGGGCGTCGAAGAAGGTCGGCCGCCCGATCAAATGGACCGGCGACCGCTCCGAATCGTTCCTGACCGATGCGCATGGCCGCGACCATGTCTCGAAAGCCGAGATGGCGTTCGACAAGGACCACAGGATTCTCGGGCTGCGCGTCAAGACCCACGCCAATTTCGGCGCCTATATGTCGCTGTTCTCGTCAGCCGTGCCTACCTATCTCTACGTCACGCTGCTGTCGGGCCAGTACGTCATCCCGGCGATCTATGCCGAGGTGATCGGCGTCTATACCAACACCACGCCGGTCGATGCCTATCGCGGCGCCGGACGGCCCGAGGCGAGCTACCTGCTCGAGCGCATGATGGAAACCGCGGCGCGGCAATTGAAGGTCGATCCGGCCGAGCTGCGGAGGAAGAACTTCATCACCCGGTTCCCGTATCAGACTCCCGTGATCATGGCCTATGACATCGGCGACTTCCATGCCTCGCTCGACGCGGCCATGAAGGCGATCGACTACGCCGGCTTCGCCGGACGGAAGGCCAAGGCGAAATCCGAAGGCAAGCTCCGCGGCATCGGCGTCTCCTGCTACATCGAGGCCTGCGGCATCGCGCCGTCGAAGGCGGTCGGCAGTCTCGGCGCCGGCGTCGGCCTGTGGGAATCGGCGGAGGTGCGCGTCAATCCGGTCGGCACCATCGAGATCCTCACGGGATCGCACAGCCACGGCCAGGGCCATGAAACCACGTTCGCGCAACTGATCGCCGACCGGCTCGGCATCTCCATCGACCAGGTATCGATCGTCCATGGCGACACCGACAAGGTGCAGTTCGGCATGGGCACCTACGGCTCGCGCTCGGCGGCCGTGGGCCTCACCGCGATCCTCAAGGCGATGGAGAAGATGGAGGCGAAGGCCAAGAAGATCGCGGCCCACGCGCTGGAAGCCTCCGAGGGCGACATCGTCATCGAGAACGGCGAGTTCAAGGTGACGGGCACCGACAAGAAGATCGTATTGCCGATGGTGGCGCTCGCGGCCTACACCGCGCACAATCTGCCCGACGGCATGGAGCCGGGATTGAAGGAGAGCGCGTTCTACGATCCCAGCAACTTCACCTTCCCGGCAGGTGCCTA
>JAFAUV010000336.1 GCA_019243075.1 Bradyrhizobium sp. | reverse complement strand
GGATGAAGTTGCCGATGCCGTTGAAGGCGCGCGCCATGTCGGGCGAATTGACGAGCAGCTTGTGCAGGTTGGTGTTGCGCTTGAGCATGTCGCGATATTCCGGCGCGACCTCCTCGGGCTCTAGATAGGGCAGGCGGGCCATTGTCTTACTTCCTCCTCAGCGTTCTTGCTTGGCCTTCGTAGCCCGGGTGAGCGAAGCGACACCCGGGAAGAGTCCCCGCATATCGCTGCGCTCATGCGGGCTACGATGCTGTCTTCCTTCTAATGTTCCTCGGATTCGCGTTCGGGGGCCTGCAGCGTGACGCCGCCGTCGACCACCAGCACCTGGCCGGTGATGTAGCGGGCGTACTGGCTGAACAGGAATTTCACGGCCTGGCCGATGTCCCAGCCCGTTCCTTCCGTCTTCAAGACCGAGGCCCTGGTGCGGTTGGCGCGCGCCTGGTCACTCATGCCTCGGGCATAGACCATCGGCGTGTACATCGGTCCCGGACAGATGCAGTTGACGCGGATGTTGTCGCGGCCGTGATCGACAGCCATGGCGCGGGTAAGCCCGATGACGGCCGCTTTCGAGGTCGTGTAGATGGTGAGCCCGCGCGGCCGCAGCGCCGAGATCGAGGAGATGTTGACGATGGCGCCGCCGCCTGCCGTCCTCACCATGGCGGGGATCGCATATTTGGAAAGCAGGAACATGCTCTCGACATTGACCTGCATCACTTTGCGGTACTGCTCGGCTTTTTCGTCGACCACGCTGCCGCGGCTGCCGATGCCGACATTGTTGTCGAGGAAGTCGAGCCGGCCGAACTGGCTGACGGTCGCCTCGACCAGCTTCCTGCAGTCGTCCTCGTCGGTGACATCGGAGGCGATAGCCGCTGACGTGCCGCCTTCCTCCCGGATCATCTCGACGGTGCGTTCGGCAAGCTTCAAGTCGCGATCGGCGACCATCACCTTGGTGCCGGCGCGCGCCAGCAGAATGGCGGCGGCCCGTCCGTTGCCGATGCCGTCTCCCGCCGCGCCTCCGCCGGAGATCAGAGCGACCTTGCCGGCGAGGCCTTCATCATCCTCCGGTCCCTTCATGCGCTTCTTCCCTTTTTAGAGCACGATAGCACGTGCCCGGGTGGAGAGAAGGCCGGCCGCCGCACGGCTGATCCGCGCGGCCTCTTCCGCAGGGTGGGATTTTGGGCTCGCGGTCGCTAAGGACGCGTCTTCACATTCTCGCGGCAGGATCTGCCCGAGGGATGCATCTTCTTTCGCCCGAATTCAGGGGGCGCAGGGAATGTCGGATGCTCACCGCACCCGCAGCCTTGCGTGCAACTTTGGAAAGCACGCAAGCAAGTCACCACAGGTACGTCGAAACAATCCGACATTCCCTGCGCGATGGTTTACGGCTTATGGCGCGCTCTCCCCGGGGTGCCGGCTTGATAGCCCCCGTCACTTTGCGAACGTCTCGCAAAGCTTGACCTCAGCGTCGGGAGGTCAGGACCACACGCTTTCGCCGTCCGCGTTGGCTCGCCTCCGTCTTCGCAAAGCCACCCGCGTCCACCGCATCCCGCCTCACGTTTGGTGACGATTGGCCGTAACGTCCCTCTGAATGAGGCGGGATGAAAGGAGAGAAATCATGATTTCCGATTTTCCGCAACAACATTATTTTTACGCTCGGCCCTTGAAGGCCTGAAACACATTGGAGCCACAAGCAAATTCAAGTTTTTCGTGCAGGCGATATTCGACCGGCGAATGAGGCTCCCGCGACTTCGCCAACAGCAAAATCGAGCAGGTCTATCCGTCGTCGCGCAAATCAGCTCGGCGTCATGGAATGTGCGCTGCCTCAGTCCGCGCGCAGCGGCCGCAGGCCAAAGGCGCAGGCGGCGGAGAACAGCGCCATCGCGACCATGTAAAGGGCGACGGAGAAGGGCGAGCCATATTGGGCGAGCAGCGCGGTCGCAATCAGCGGCGAGAGGCCGCCGCCGAGGATCGGGCCAAGCTGTTGCACCAGCGAGAGACCGCTATAGCGAATGCGGGCCGGGAACAGCTCGGAGAAATAGGCGCCCTGCGCCCCGTAGACCGAGCCGTGGCCGATCGCAAGCCCGAGCGCGATCGCAAGCCAGATCAGCGACGTCTGCGCCGTGTTCAGCATCTGGAAAAACACCAGCGCCAGCGCGACCTGAAACATCATGCCGCCGACATAGACCGCGCGGCGTCCGATCCGGTCCGACAACGCGCCAAACAACGGCAATGTCAGGCATTCGAATGCGCAGCCGACCAGCACGCCATTGAGGATGGTCTGGCTCGGCAGCCCGAGCCTGGTCTTGCAATAGGTGATGGCAAAGACGGCGTAGATGTTGAACAGCCCGCTCTCGGCGATCTTGGCGCCGATGCCAAAGATGATGTTGCCGATATGGCTGCGCACCGCCTCGATGACAGGCATGTCGGCGGCGCCTTCCTCCGCCAGTACGCGCTTGAACGCCGGCGTTTCGGAGATCCGCAAGCGGATGAAGAGGCCGATGCCGACCAGCACGATCGAGAAGATGAAGGGAATGCGCCAGCCCCAGGACAGGAAATCGCCTTCGGTCATGGTGGCAGACAGCATGCCAAGCAGCGCAATCGGAATCAGGAAGCCGCCGGGTACGCCGATATGCACGAGCGACGAGAAGAAGCCGCGGCGATCGGCAGGCGCGTGCTCGACGGTCATCACCATGCCGCCGCCATACTCGCCGCCGATCCCGACCCCCTGGATCAAGCGCAGCACGACGAGGGTGATCGGCGCGGCGACGCCGATCTGCGCATAGGTCGGCATGAAGCCGATCAGGAAGGTGCCGAGCCCCATGATCAGGATGGTGAGGAGCAGCGCGGTCTTGCGGCCGACGCGGTCGCCGAAATGGCCGAACAGCACGCCGCCGAGCGGGCGCGCGCAATAGCCGACGAAGAACGTCGCAAACGCCAGCAGTGAGCCGACCAGCGGATCGGAGCTTGGAAAGAACACCTTGTTGAAGACCAGCGCGGTCGCGGTCGCATACAGCGTGAAGTCGTAATATTCGATCATGTTGCCGATGGCGCTGGCCACCGCAACCCTGCGGATGTCGCCCGATGCGCGATCCTCGGTCGCGGCCGCGCCTGCCATCGTCCTGGGCGCGCCAACAAACCCCGCCGTTTGGCTCATGACATTCCCTCCCGGTCCAGCAGGGGCGTGGCCGCTGCCTATTTTGTCCGTATTGTGAACAACACCAAACAAAACCGAAGGCGGCAAGTCAAGCGGTCTTTTTTTGAAACAGAGGAATAATACCTAAACTGACCTCGGATGCTTGTTTGGACCGGCTTTCACGCTTGACCGTCCTGGCGACAGGGCGTATTGTAATTGTCCATATATCGGACATACAATGGAGGAAACTGTGCCAGCCAACATCACCGGGATCGTCCCTCCGGTCCCGACGCCATTCGACCAGAATGGCGAGATCGACGAGAAGGCCTTTCGCCGCGAGGTGAAATTCTTCCTCGACAAGGGCGTGCACGGCGTCTGCGTCGGCGGCAGCACCGGCGAGGGCCACACGCTCACGACCGACGAATTCCGCCGCCTGATCGAGGTCTGCGCCGAGGAGGTGAACGGCAGGGTGCCGCTGGTGGCCGGCATCATCGCCAATTCGACCCGCGAGGCCGTTGCCCGCGCCCGCGCCATCGAGCATGTCAACGTCGCCGCGCTGCAGATCACGCCGGTGCACTACGTCTTCAAGCCGGACGACGACGCCACCTTCGGTCACTTCAAGACGCTCAGCGGCTCGGTCAAGCAGCCCGTCATCATCTACAACGTCGTGCCCTGGAACTATCTCAGCCCGGCGTTACTTCTGCGCATCATGCGCGAACAGCCGGGCGTCATCGGCGTCAAGCAGAGCGCCGGCGACCTCAAGCTGATGGCCGACCTGTTGCTCGACGTGCCTGATGGCAAGGTGGTGCTGACCGCGGTCGATGCGCTGCTTTATCCGTCCTTTGCGCTCGGCGCGCATGGCACGATCGCCGCCAATCCGGCCGCGGTGCCCGGCGCCTGCGTCGCGCTGTGGAATGCCGTGCAGCGCGGCGATCATGTTTTCGCGCAGGAGATCCACAAGCGCCTGTTGCGCTTCTGGAACACGATCGTGGGCGACAACCTGCCGGCCTGCGTCAAGCATGCGCTGAGCCTGCAGGGCTGTCCTGACAGCTTTCCGCGCCAGCCGATGCCCGTTCCGACCGCGCGCCAGAAAGAGGCGATCGCGCCGGCGCTGCGCCATCTCCTGGAGATCGAAGGCGGCGAGCAAATGGTCGCGGCCGAATAGGCCGATGGCAACCGGGCGCGGCCGCATTGCCGCCGCGCCCGATTCCGTTTAAGTCGGGTCTGGCTCGCGTATTTGTTCTTGCGTGGCGGCGTCACCCGAAAGGTCCGACATGACTGACGTCGACAATAGTCGACAGAGCGTGAAGTCGCTCTTCAAGATGCTCGACGTGCTCGAGGCCTTCTCCTCGAGCGATCCGGAACTGAGCGTCGTGGAGATCGCGCGGCGCACCGGCTTGCCGCGCACCACCGTCCATCGCATCGTCGACAGCCTGCGCAGCGTCGGCTTCCTGGAGCAGGATGCGAGCCGCGACCGCTACCGCCTGGGGCTGAAACTGTTCGAGCTCGGTGGTACCGCGCTGACGAACCTGCCGCTCTATCGCGAGGCGCCCCCCTTCGTCGACACCCTGGCGAAACTCTCCGGCGAGGACGTGCATCTGTGCATCTTCGATGGCGCGCAGATGGTGTTCGTCAGCCGCCGCAGCCAGATCGCGGCGCGCCCGCACAACACCGTCATCACCATGGAGGCCTCGCCCTGCCATTCGACCAGCGTCGGGAAGGCGGCACTGGCGTTTCAGAGCGAGGTGGTGATCGACCGCGTCATCCGCGCCGGGCTGCCGCGCTTCACGCCGCAGACGATCGTCGAGCCGAACGAGCTCAGGTCCGAGCTCGCCGCGATCAGGACGCGCGGCTATTCGATCGACGATTGCGAGCATGAGGGCGAGCTGCGCTGCGTCGGCGCGCCGATCCGCAACAGCGCGGGCCGCGTCTTTGCCGCGATCAGCGCCAGCGGCCCGGCCCGCCGGGTGACGATGCAACGGGTGCCGGAGCTTGCCCGGATGGTGATGACGCACGCCGAGCTGCTGTCGATCCGGCTCGGCTATCAGCCCGGGCAGGATGACAACTCGAACTCCGAACGCGGCCCCCGTGGCCGTTCCGGTCCGCCCGCTCGCGCCGGATCAGGAGCGGGGCTGACGCAGGCCCGGTAATTCTGCACTAGCGGATTAGGCGCCGTACCCTCACGGGCCGGCTCTGATTTCGGTCCGCTCGCGTCACAAAACGAACGTCGTTGATCCCTAATGCTGTGCAGGGGCAGGGCAATTGGAGGCGCACATGGCGAACGAGATCAATCCCGTCGGCTGGTTCGAGATTTATGTCAGGGACATCAACCGCGCGAAGACGTTCTACGAGACCGTGCTCGGTACGCCCTTGACGAAGCTGCCGCAATCGGGCGACAGCCTCGATGACATGTGGGCGTTTCCCATGAACCAGGGCGCCAGCGGCGCGGCGGGCGCGCTCGCCAAAATGGATGGCGCGGCCGTCGGGCCGGGCGGCACCATCGTCTACTTCGTTACCGATGACTGTGCCACGGTGGCGCGCCGGGCGAAGCAGGCCGGCGGTCAGATCGTCAAGGAAAAGTTCTCGATCGGACAGTACGGCCATATCGCGCTGGTGACCGATCTCGACGGCAATGTCATCGGCCTGCATTCCATGACCTGAGTGCAAGCACGTCCCCGCGCGCGGATGAGCTGGTGCCGCCCTCCCGTTCACCCTTCGCCAGGAACTGGTGTTGGGAGCAAGGTGTTTGTGCATCTCGTGCGGCTGCGCTAGGCTCGGCTGACGCAGGACGTGGGGTTGGGACGTTGAGTGGGGACGTGGGGTTGGCCCGTCAATGAATATCCTCGATCCGCAAGGCCCGGTCGCGGCAGCCGACAAGACGATCCTGATCGATTCGATCGCGATCATGCTCGCGATCGTGCTGCCGACCATCGCAGCGATCTTCGCCTTTGCCTTCTACTTTCGCCAATCCAACACGCGCGCCTTCTACTGGCCCGATTGGGAATATTCCGGTCGGCTGGAGCTTGTGGTCTGGTCGATCCCGGCGCTGACCATCATCCTGCTCGGCGGTGTCGCATGGATCGGCTCGCATCAGCTCGATCCGGCGAAGCCCGTAGCGGGGACGGGAGAGACAGTCACCATCGACGTGGTGTCGCTCGACTGGAAATGGCTGTTCATCTACCCCGACCAGCGCATCGCGACCCTCAATTCCGTGACCGTGCCGGTCGGCGCGCCCCTGCATTTCCAGCTCACCTCGGCCAGCGTCATGAACGTGTTCTTCATTCCGCAATTGGGCAGCATGATCTACACCATGAACGGCATGGTGACGCGGCTCGAGCTGCGCGCCGACGAGGTCGGCAATTATCAGGGCCTTTCGGCCCATTTCTCCGGCGACGGCTTTCCCGACATGCTGTTCGACGTGCACGTGGTCTCGCAGCCCGAATTCGCAAGCTTTGCCTCCGATACCGTGAAGAGCGATCGCGCGCTGAACGGCGACAGCTACCGGAACGAGCTGCTGCCGCAATCGGTGCCGAAGAACAAGCCGGCCTATCGCCTGGACGATCCCGAGCTGTTCGGCGAAATCGCGAGCCAGAGGATTCCTCCAGGGCCCGGTCCGGAGCCGGCGCCGCAGGAAGCCGCAAATGTCGGGACGAACCATGCTCGGTAAGCTGACCTGGTCCGCCATCCCCTTCGATCAGCCGATCCCGCTGCTGGCGGGGGCGGTGGTGCTCGTCGTGATTCTCGCCGTGCTGGTCTGGGTCGTCGTCGCCGGCCATCTGCCCGATCTCTGGCGCGAATGGATCACGAGCGTCGATCACAAGCGGATCGGCGTCATGTACACGCTGCTCGCCTGCGTGATGCTGCTCCGCGGTTTTTCCGATGCCATCATGATGCGCGCGCAACAGGCGGTCGCCTTCCATTCGAACGGCTTTCTGCCGCCGGAGCACTACAACCAGATCTTCTCCGCGCACGGCACCATCATGATTTTCTTTGTGGCGATGCCGTTCGTCATCGGGTTGATGAATCTCGTGGTGCCGCTGCAGCTCGGCGTGCGCGACGTGGCATTCCCGACGCTCAATTCGGTCGGCTTCTGGCTGACCGCGACCGGCGCACTGCTCGTCAACATCTCGCTCGTGATCGGCGAGTTCGCGCGCACCGGCTGGCTGCCCTATCCGCCGCTGTCGGAGCTGACCTATTCGCCCGGCGTCGGCGTCGACTACTATCTGTGGTCGCTGGAAATCTCCGGCGTCGGCACCCTGGTCGCCGGCATCAATCTCGTCACCACGGTGCTGAAGATCCGCACCAAGGGCATGAGCTATATGCGCATGCCGATGTTCTGCTGGACCACGCTGGCCTCGAACCTGCTGATCATCGCCGCTTTCCCGATCCTGACCGCGACGCTGGCGATGCTGATCCTGGACCGCTATCTCGGCTTCCACTTCTTCACCAATGACGGCGGCGGCAACGTCATGATGTTCATGAACCTGATCTGGGCCTGGGGCCATCCCGAGGTCTATATCCTGGTGCTGCCGGCGTTCGGCATCTACTCGGAAGTGGTCTCGACCTTCTCCGGCAAGCCGCTGTTCGGCTACCGCTCGATGGTGCTCGCCACCATGGCGATCTGCGTCATCTCCTTCATGGTCTGGCTGCACCACTTCTTCACCATGGGCGCGGGCCCCGACGTCAATGCGATCTTCGGCATTGCCAGCATGATCATCGCGGTGCCGACCGGGGTGAAGATCTACAACTGGCTGTTCACGATGTTCGCCGGCCGCATCCGCTTCTCGACGCCGATGATGTGGTCGATCGGCTTCATGGTGACCTTCATCATCGGCGGTCTCACCGGCGTCCTGGTCGCGGTGCCGCCGGCGGACTTTTTGCTGCACAACAGCCTGTTTTTGGTCGCGCATTTCCACAATGTCATCATCGGCGGCGTGCTGTTCGGCGCGTTCGCCGGCTATACCTACTGGTTCCCGAAGGCGTTCGGCTTCCGTCTGCACGAGGGCTGGGGCATCGCCTCGTTCTGGTTCTGGCTGATCGGCTTCTATGTCGCCTTCATGCCGCTCTATGCCGTGGGCTTCCTCGGCATGACGCGCCGCATGCAGCACTTCGATGTCGCGGAGTGGCGGCCGTGGCTCGCAATCGCCAGCATCGGCGCGGGCCTGGTCCTGGTCGGCATCCTGTGCCAGATCGCCCAGCTTGTCGTCAGCATCCGCCGCCGCGCGGAGCTGCGCGATGTGACCGGCGATCCCTGGGACGGAAGATCGCTGGAATGGGCCACCGCCTCGCCGCCGCCGGTGTTCAATTTCGCCATCCTGCCCGATGTGACCGGCGAGGACGCCTATTGGGCGATGAAGCGGCGCGCGCGTGACGAGGGCGAACACGAGCCGGCGTATGGGCCGATCGACATGCCGCGCAATTCGCCGACCGGCTTCGTCTGCGCGTTCTTTGCGACCGTCATGGGCTTTGCCTTGATCTGGCATATCTGGTGGATGGTGGGGCTCGGCCTGCTCGGCGCGTTTGCGACCTTCGTGGTGTTCGCCTGGCGCGACCATGATGAATACGAAATCCCGGCCGACGAGGTCGCGCGGCTCGATCGCGCCAACCTTCAGGCGCGCCGCAATCTCGTCACCGCCGCGGGGAGCATCTGATGTCGCTCGCGGTGGCACAGGACGATCCGCATCATCTCGGTGTTCTTGCCAAGGTCGGCCATGAGGGGCCGGCGTCCAAGCGCATCGTGACCGGCTATGGCTTCTGGATCTTCCTGCTCTCCGACATGGTGATGTTCTCCTGCTTCTTCGCGGCCTACGCCGTGCTGTTGGGGCAGACCGCCGGCGGCCCGGGCGGCGCGGAGCTGTTCAACCTGAACAACGTCGCGGTCGAGACCGCCTGCCTGCTGTTGTCGAGCTTCGCCTGCGGCATGGCGAGCATCGCCGCCGAAGTGCGCAGCCATCTCTGGTTCCAGGTCGCAATGGCGGTGACCTGCGTGCTCGGATTGGCCTTTCTCGCCATCGAATTTCACGAATTTGCCGATCTGGTCGCGCGCGGCGCCGGTCCCTCGCGCAGCGCCTTCCTGTCGGCGTTCTTCACGCTGGTCGGATGTCACGGCGGGCATGTTTCGGCCGGCATTCTCTGGCTGCTCACCATGATGGCGCAGGTCTACGCCAAGGGCTTTCGCGCCGACATTCAGCGCCGCTTCCTCTGCTTTGCGCTGTTCTGGCACGCGCTCGACATCATCTGGGTCGCGGTGTTTTCGGTGGTCTATTTGCTCGGGAGTGCGGCATGAGCGAACTCGACGAGGTACATCGCCGCCTCGAGCATGCGCCGGGCGATGAGGAGCAAGTCAGCGTCAG
The DNA here is from genome assembly GCA_019243075.1 of Bradyrhizobium sp. Lineage (GTDB taxonomy): Bacteria > Pseudomonadota > Alphaproteobacteria > Rhizobiales > Xanthobacteraceae > Bradyrhizobium. The sequence goes on along the minus strand of JAFAUV010000336.1, from coordinate 2,167 downwards.
GCTCCGGGTGCTCGGCTATCTCATCGGCCTCGCGCTCGCGATCGTGCTGACCGCGACCTCGTTCTTCATCGCGGGCACCGACCTGGTCTGGCAGCCCTCGATCCCCGTCGCCATCATCGTGCTGGCGATCGCGCAGATGGGCGTGCATCTGGTGTTCTTCCTGCACATCACCACCGGCGCCGACAACACCAACAATGTGATGGCGCTCGCCTTCGGCCTCTTGATCGTGTTCCTGGTGATCGGCGGCTCGCTGTGGATCATGGCCAATCTGAACCAGCACATGCTGCCGATGGATCAGATCATGCAGATGCAGCGCTGATCCGTTTCTCTGCAAACGACGTTCTGCGGAAACAAGAAGGGCGGCCGCCCGGCCGCCCTCCTGCGATTCGCACAGCTACGATCTACTGGCACGGATGCGGCCGACCGTCGTCGCCCCGGAACCAGGTCCCCGGACGGCAGACAAAGCCGTTGTTCGGATCGCGATAGGGATCATAGGCATAGGAATCGTACGGGCCCCGGAACGGTGCCGTGGCGATGGCGCCGGCGGTTCCGACCGCAGCGCCCGCAATGCCCGCCGCGGTGCCTACCGCCGCGCCCGCGACATCGGCGGCTGCGCCGACTGGTCCGCGGGGGTGGTGATAGCAGCGATGGGTGTCGCAATAGCTCCGCGCCATCGCGGGTGCTGTCATCGCGGCGGCGATGAGGGCGGTGGCTGCGACGATCTTCAGGCTCTTCATGATAGGCTTCTCCCTGGTTGCTTGCGGTCGATCAACCTGACGTGAAAGACGAAGGTTCCCGGCCAGCCGTTCACAGCGAAGTGAGGCGCAAGGTTCCGGATGGTTCGCTTTATTCGGATCGATGGCGCCCGGTCCGCTTGTTGAGCGGCGGAGCCGGAGCGCGCCGCAGCGCTTCCGGCAAGAACTCCTCGGTCGGATCGGGCGAGGCCTCGGCACGGACGTCGGCTCCCCATTGCGCGCCTTCATGCGCGCTCCTGTTGTCGCGGACCCTCGACTTCACGTCGACACCCCTGACGGGATCGTTGACGCCGTGCCGGCTGACCGGGTGTTCCTCTCTGTCCTTTCGCTCGCTCATGATGGCTCCTCGGCTGATGGCGAGCCCCGGGCGGACAACGTCGGCCGGGAAACTGCTGTTCCTTTTCGGGACATATCGGCACAGCGGGTCACTTTGTCGTGTCCGCGCTGCCGGAGCCGCAAACAAGCAACAATTGTGGGAGAGCGGGATTGTGGCCGGCGCCACGGTTTTGGAACCAAAGTGTCGAGCCGCATTTGTCATGCGTGATTGCGCGAGGGCAGGGACAGTCAGTGCCGTTAGGTCGATATTTGATTTTTGTCGGGGGCTTCCTGCTCGCGTTGCTTTTCCTGGTGGACTGGACATGGCCGGGTTCGGCGCCGACGCCGCTCCCCGCGCAGCAAGCTTCGGCATCGATCCCGGAGGACCTGAGCCTTCGCATTCGCTCGCGCCAAAAATGGCCGGACAAGATCGTGTTCGATACCTCCATGCCCGCCGTTGCTCCGCCTCCCGCTGCCGCTGCGATCGCTGCCACGGTCCCGACTGCGCCAGCCATCGAGGCCAGCGCTTCTGCGCTTGACGCACGTGCCGAGATCAAGCCGATCGTCCAGCCGGCGCCGACGCCGAAGCGGCCGGCCCGGGCGCATCGCCGCAATCCGCGGCCCGCGCCCAACGCCTGGGCCGCCGCCAATCCGACGGCGCGGGAGTGGTCCTGGAACTGGTGACGTCAGCGACCGCCGCGTCTTTCCGGGAACGATGACGCGCAGCGCCGATTGATGGGGATGTCTCTCAAGAAGGAGCTTCCCATGGACAATATCAGCGGCAAGAAGATCGCCATCCTCGCCACCCATGGCTTCGAGCAGTCGGAGCTGGAGACGCCGCGTGAGCGCCTGAAGAAAGCCGGTGCTTCCGTCGAGGTCGTCTCGCTCGCCAGCGGCGAGATCAGGGGCTGGGACAAGAAGGACTGGGGCCGGCCGGTGAAGGTGGACAAGACGCTCGAGCAGGTGTCGGCATCGGACTACGACGCCGTGGTGCTGCCCGGCGGCCAGATCAATCCGGACCTGCTCCGGGCCGAGCCGAAGGCGCTCAAATTCATCAAGGACATCTTCGATGCCAAGAAGGTCGTCGCGGCCGTTTG
>JAFAUV010000292.1 GCA_019243075.1 Bradyrhizobium sp. | reverse complement strand
AAAACGGCCGTGCTCGGCGAGGATGAGGACGGCCGCGTCATTTACAATCGGACGCTTGGCGAATTTGCGCGTCATTACGGCTTCCTGCCCAAAGCGTGCCGCGCCTATCGCCCTGAAACCACGGATGAGGTTGAATAGCCCCTTTCGCACGATCGTGTTATTTTGCCTCAGTCTGCGGGTGACCTCGTGACGAAGAGTCGAGCTGGAGGTGAAGGTTCGGCCGCGCTGTCATTATCGTCGTCCCTCCTCTGAGGCGCCCGCAGGCACCCGGTTGCCGCGCTTGGTCCAACCCTCTGTCAGGCGTCTGTAGGCGACCTCGGCTCGCTCGCCGCGCTGCCGCTCTTCCTGCCGAAGCTTGGTCAAGTTATACTCATATCCGGCGCCACGCTGGCCGCGACGAGCCGGCTGGCCAGACCGCAGTTCTAGATCGCGGAGCTTCTTGGCGTGCAGGGCGGGACGGACCCAGGCATAGTCTTCGCTGCGGGTGAGCAGGTGCCAGACAATGACCGCGATCTTGCGGGCGACAGCGACGGCCGCCACGTGGGTGCCACGTCGCGCACGAACCCGCTCGTAAAAGGCGCGAAGCGGGCCGGGCCCGCGGACCGCCTGCCACGCCGCCTCGACCAGCATGGTGCGTGCGTGACAAGGGCCCTGCTTGGTAATGCGACCGTGGCGGGCCGGGCTGTTCCCCGATTGATGCACGCTGGGGTTCAAGCCGAGGAAGGCGACAAGACGCCCAGGACTGGAGAACCGGTCGATCGGACCGATCGCTGCCAGCAGGCCGACCGCGACCACCATGTCGATGCCTGGGATCGTCATCAGCCGCTTCGTCTCGGCGCTCGCCAGCGCATCACGCGCGAGTTCGCGCTCGAGGACGCGGAGATCCTCGGTCAACCGATCATACTCGCGCAGATGCCGCTCGATCGCGGCAGTCTCGTCGTCAGGAAGCAGCTGCGCCAGCAGCCAGGCGCGGCCCTTCGGGCCCGCGATGTCGGCATGCGGGCATTGCGGCACGAGGTGGGCATGCAGGATCGCCTGGATCATCGTCTTGAGCCTGACGCGCTGGCGCACGACCTGGTTACGCCGCGTCACCTGCCTGCGAAGGCTCATCGTCTTCGGGTCCGGCACCCACACCTCAGGCAGGAACCCGCTCGCGTACAAGCGGGCAAGTATGGTCGCGTCGATCACGTCCGTCTTGATCCGCGCCTTCGCGATCAGATGTACCTGACGCGGATTGGCGATAACGACGCGGCCGACGAACGCGGCGACTGCCTCGACAACCGCCTGAGCATTGCCAGTCGCCTCGACGATGAGGTGATCATCATGCGTCAGCTTGGCGGCGAACGCGGCCAAGTGATCGCGCGACATTGTGACGCGACCAAGCCGAACCAGCTTATCGCCGTCGATCATCACCGCCTCCGCGAAGGTGCGGTGGATATCCATCCCTATCACTCGCATGGCTGCCTCCTTGTTCAGATCGGAAGCGTGCGGGCCAACACGGCAACTACGGATTCGCGCTCGCAGCGCATCCGGGCGGACCGCAGGGGCGGCCAAATAAAGGATCGGGCTCGCAGCCCATGGTCTTGAGTCGGCCTGCCCGCACATACGTGCTCCCGGCGCCCCACAACCCGGATGGTCTCACCATAGCGCAGATCCTAAGATCCGCCGATCGTCAAAGCGCCGCCGCCTTCATGCCGGATAAGGAAAAGGACGATTGAGATGATCTTCCGACGAACCGTCCAGCGTTATGGAGCAACCCCGCCACCAGAAACACCTTTCCAGCGTGCCGGTCAGCTTTGGGATGAGCGCATCGGCTCCGCGCGGGTGCAGGCCCGCAACTGGCGGCTGATGGCGTTCGGCTGCCTTGGCCTCACGACCGCGCTTTCGGGCGGCCTGCTCTGGCAGTCGCTCCAGAGCCGCGTCGTTCCTTATGTGGTTGAGGTCGATCGCCTTGGCGAGGCGAAGGCGATCACGCCCGCTGAAGCGGGCTACCATCCGACCGACCCGCAAATCGCGTGGTTCCTGAGCCGGTTCATCAGCGACGTGCGCTCGGTCTCGCTCGACCCCGTGCTGATGCGACAGGAATGGCTGTCGGCCTATGATTTCACCACCAAGCGCGGCGCGGTCTTCCTCGGCGACTATGCGCGTGCGGCCGATCCGTTCGGCCATGTCGGCGAGC
>JAFAUV010000291.1 GCA_019243075.1 Bradyrhizobium sp. | reverse complement strand
TCGCCCTGCTTCGGCTCGCCTTGCTTGGCCTCTCCGTCGGAACGTCGCTTCTTGTTGGCACCCGGCGTGGCGCTGCTACTGGCCGCAGCCTTGGCGGAGCCCGCGGGATTTTTGGCGTCGGCCTCGGTGCGCACGATGACCTTGGCGCCCTCGCGCAGCTTGTCGGCGCCGTCGATCACGATGCGGTCGCCGGGTTCGACGCCCGAGAGCACCTCGACGCGATCGCCGTCGGTGATGCCGAGTTTCACCGGGCGCACCGTGACCGTGCTGTCGTCCTTGATGAGGTAGACGAAGGTGCCGGGAACGCCGCGCTGGATGCCGGAGGTCGACATCGTCACTACATCCTTGTGGGTGTCGAGCAACAGGCGAACGTTGACGAACTGGTTGGGATAGAGTGTCTTCGCCTCGTTGGGGAATATCGCGCGCAACTTGATGGTGCCGGTGGTCGGATCGATCTGGCTGTCGAACGTGCTGAGCGTGCCCTGGGCGAGCGTGGTGGCGCCGGAACGGTCGAGCGCGGCCGTGGGAAGCGTTGCGCCTTGCTGCAACCGCTTGTTGATGGCTTGCAGATTATCCTCCGGCACGGTGAACAGCACGCTGATCGGCTGGATCTGCGTGATCACGACGAGGCCGTTGGTGTCGGTCGGCGTGACATAGTTGCCCTGGTCGACCTGGCGCAGGCCGACGCGGCCGTCGAGCGGGGACACGATCCTGCAATAGGCGAGGTTCACTTCGGCCGCCTTCACCATGGCGCGGTCGGCTTCGACTGTGCCTTGGTCCTGCGCAACCAGCGCGATCTGGGTGTCGAGCGTCTGGTGCGGCACCGCGTTTTGCGCGGCGAGACCCTGATAACGCGCGAGGTCGACCTGTGCGCCCTTTAGCAGCGCCTCGTCGCGCGCGAGCGCTCCGCGCTGCTGGGCAAGCGCCGCCTCATAGGGCCGCGAATCGATCTCGGCCAGCAGGTCGCCCTTCTTGACCTCGTCGCCTTCCTTGAACACGACCTTGATGAGGTAGCCCGAGATCTGGGTGCGGACGGTGACGGTGGCGAGCGAGGTCACCGTGCCGAGCGCGTTGAGATTGATGCCGATGTCGCCCTTGCCGACCGTTTCGGGAACGATCGACATCGGCGCACCGCCGCCCCTGCGGCCGCCGGCGGCGTCCGGCTGCTGCGCGCCTTGCTGGCGCGTCCACCAGACGATGCCCGCCACCACCAGCAGCACCAGGAGTGCGGCCAGCACGACGCGCGCGCCCGAGCGCGGTTTGGTGGCCGGGCGCGGGTAGGTGGGAACTTCCGTGTGGGGCTTTACCGGCTGGTCCATGAAGCTGTCGTCTGCAAAGGAAGGAAAAAGCGGAAACCGCGTCTTTGGCAGTCTACCGCTTCCGATACCGTCGGAACATTCCTCTCGACAACATTTTGAACAGCCGCGTTCAAGCCTGTCTCGTTAATATTCAGAAAGAATGATGCTTTTTGACCCTTCCGTGACCCCGCGATCACGTTTTGATCAATCCGCGGCTGCCGGTCCAGGCCGTCCAGTCCTTTTAGAGATGGATAACGCCGCGGCGCGCCGCATGTGCCACCGCATCGGTGCGACCGGTAGCATCAAGCTTGTCGAGGATCGACCCGACATGGAACTTGGCGGTGTGGACGGAAATGCCGAGCTGCCGGGCGATGGCCTTGTTGGAGGCACCCTCGGCCATCAGCGCCAGCACGTCGAGTTCACGCGGGGTCAGTTCGATGTCGCCAGGCTCAGCATGGTCCGGCCCTGCACGCGACACGATCGCAGCATCGGCTGCCTGCCCGGGGGCGGCGAGGGCAAGACCGGCAACGCCGCCCAGCAGTGAGGCGATCCGGTCGGCCAGCGCCGGATCATCGATCTCGAGCGCGATGGTAATCGTAGGGCTGGTCGCCTCACTCACCGTTCCGGCCTTTCGCCGATGGTGAGCTTGAAGGTGACGGGCTGATCCGCCCGCCGGACCCCGACATCGACCACCGATCCAACGCTGTCCGGACCAAGCGAGCGCAAGAGCGCGCGTATGCCGGAGAGCTTTTCGTTGTTCCAGCCAACGATCACGTCGCCTTGCCGGATCCCGGCGGCCGCCGACGGACCGGTCCGGTCGACGCTCATCACCATGGCGCCAATGCCGTCGTCCAGCTTGACCGGCTGCAGGCCGAGCCCGAGATAGCCACGCGCCACGCGGCCATGGGTCTCGAGTTTTGCCGCAACGCGCTCGATCGTCGCGGTGGGGATGACAAGCACACGGCGCGGGCCGAGCACCGCCATGCCGAAGGCTTCGCCGGCGGCGTTGAGCGCGAGGCCGCCTTGATGGCTGTAAGCAAGGCGCACATCGAGCTCGATCCGCGCATCGATATCGCCGCCGCGCAGGCTGCGCCAGCGCTCGCCCACGAGCGACACCGCGCCAAGCGCCGCGGTCGGCGTGCCGCGCTCGGCGGCCGCGACGACACTGAGTGCGCCGAGCGAAGGCACCCGCGATGAAAGCGCGGCCGGCGCCAGTCCTGCGCCATCGAAGCGGAGCAGGGCGATGTCGGTGGTGTGATCGCGTCCCGCGATCGTGGCGGCGCGGGCGGTGCCGTCGGCGAGCCTGACGGAAATCTCGCCTTCCTCGGCGAGTGCCTCGTCGGCGGTGATGACAAGGCCGTCCTTCCAGACAAAGCCTGCGGCGCGCGAGCGGCGCGAATGCACGGAGACAATCGAAGGCCGCGCCTTGGCGAGCACAGCTTCGAGCGCGGCAGAAAGGGATGAGAGAGTGCTCGAATCGGACATGGGAATCTCCAGTTAGGTTGGGCCTAATCTGGGGCTTCGCAAGGGGAGCGCGTAACTGCCCTGATGGGCGGGCTTCGCTGCAAATGATGCGGTGCAGCCTTCTTTTCACCTAGCTGCGCTTGCAGCGAGAGGTCGGATCGCATGCAACGAACCGGCATGCGATCCGGTGAGGGGGCCCTCAGCGAGCCCGGGTCTCACTGTTCATGCGGAGGCAGCCCCCCATAAGAACGGAGAGAGGAAGTTCATCGAGGTCAGCCCGCCACTGCGAGCTGGCCGCCGTATTTCTTGCGCAGCTCGGTCTTCAGCAGCTTGCCGGTCGCGGTATGCGGCAGCGACTCCACGAAGATCACCTCGTCAGGCATCCACCATTTCGCGATGCGAGTCGAGAGGAATTCCAAAATCGATTCCTTGGTCGGATGCGTGCCGGGCTTGGGCTGCACCAGAAGCAGCGGCCGCTCCTGCCAGGTCGGATGCGGGATCGCGATGACCGCTGCCTCGAACACCTCGGGATGCGATACCGCGAGATTCTCGATCTCGATCGAGGAGATCCACTCGCCGCCGGATTTGATGACATCCTTCAGTCGGTCGGTGAGTTGCACATAGCCGTCGGGATTGATGGTCGCGACGTCGCCGGTGCCGAACCAGCCGTCGTCGTCCATCACCTTGCCGCCCTCGCCCTTGAAGTAACCCGATATCACCCAGTTGCCGCGCACCTTGAGCTGGCCGACCGTTTTGCCGTCGCAGGGCAGGGGCTCGCCTTTCTCATCGGCGACGCGCAGCTCGACGCCGAAGATCTGGCGGCCCTGCCTGACCTGCATGTCCACGATCTCGTCCGGTGTCGCGCTGTCATGCTTCGACAGCGGGGCGCCCAGCGTGACGATCGGGCTCGTCTCGGTCATGCCCCAGGCATGCAGCAGGAACACGCCGAGCAGATCGCGGAATTTCTCGATCGTGGCGCGCGGCGCAGCGGTGCCGCCGCTGAAGACCAGCTTCAGTTTCAGCTTGGTCAGATCGAGCTTCTCGCGGTTGTTTTCGACATAGGCGAGGAAGTTGAGCCAGATGGTCGGAATGCCGCCGGCCTTGGTGCAGCCTTCCTGCTCGAGCAGCATGTAGATGCTTTCCGGATCGAGCCTGGGTCCGGGCAGGACCAGCTTGGCGCCGCACATCGCCGCGGAGAACGGCAGGCTCCAGGCGTTGGCGTGGAACAGCGGCACCACCACCAGGATCGAATCCCGGGCCGAGAGGGCGAGCCCATCGACCGCACAGGCGGCGAAGGCGTGCAGCACGGTCGAGCGATGGCTGTAGAGCACGCCTTTGGGATTGCCCGTCGTGCCGGATGTGTAGCAGAGCGTGCAGGCGGTATTCTCGTCGAATTGCGGCCAGTCGTACTCGGACGACGCCTGCGCCAGCAGCGTCTCGTAGCATTTGAGGCCTTCGACCTTGGCGGCGGGCATGTCCTTCTCTTCGCACAGCGCGATCCAGCCGGCTACCCTCGGCAGATGCGGCGCGAGCTGCTCGACCAGCGGCGCGAAATCGGGATCGAAGAAGACGTAGCCGTTCTCGGCGTGATCGATGATGTAGATCAGCTGCTCCTTGAACAGCCGCGGATTGACCGTGTGCAGCACCCGCCCCGAACAGGTCACGCCATAATAGATTTCAAGATGCCGCCACGAATTCCAGGCCAGCGTGGCGACGCGCTCGCCCGGCTTGATGCCGAGCGCTTCGAGCGCATTGGCGAGGCGCTTGGCGCGCAGGGCGACCTCACCGTAATTGGAGCGGTGCATGACGCCCCTCGGGTCGCGAGACACGATCTCGGTTTCCGCATGCCAGGTCGCGACATAGTCCACCAAATTCGAGATCAAGAGCGGCCGATTTTGCATGAGCCCAAGCATGATTAGCCTCGTCCTCGAGTTTCCTAGATTGGCCTGGCGTCGTGTTGTTGTTATCGTTCCGACGCAGGATGACGGTCATCATTAAGCCCCAGGGGAATGGCGCAAGTCCAGTCCTGTGAGGGGGGATCATCGTGCTAATAGGCGAGCTGACCGGGTGGGT
>JAFAUV010000068.1 GCA_019243075.1 Bradyrhizobium sp. | reverse complement strand
TTCAAGCGCGAGCAGGAGATGATCGGCTATCAGTTCGAGAAGAATATCACCGACAATCTGACGTTCCGGCAAAATACGCGCTTCGCCCATGACGACGTCAGCTTCCAGACCTTGCTAGGCAACGGGTACGTCAACAGCGATCCCTCGACCGCGCTGCTCTCGCGCTTCAACGATTTCGCACATGATGTTGCCGATCAGGCCAACATCGACAACCAGCTCGAGTACCGCTTTGCGACCGGACCGGTCCTGCACAAGGCGCTCTTCGGCGTGGACTACAAGCATTATGAGGTCAACGACCTGCAGGCGTTCGACTTCAACACGCCGGCGCTCAATTTGCTCAATCCCGTTTATGGCGTCCCGCAAGGCTTCCCCGGAACGGTGTTCGCGAATCAGAGCATTGCGCAGGAGCAGACCGGCGTTTATGGCCAGGATCAGCTCAAGCTCGGCCGGCTTACGGTGGTGCTGAGCGGCCGCAATGATTGGGTGACGACCAACGATGACAATCGGCTCGCGCCGAGCCAGTCACGCGATGACAGCAAGTTCAGCGGTCGCGGCGGTGCCATCTACAACACCGACGTCGGCATTGCGCCGTATGTGTCCTACGCCACGAGCTACAACCCGATCATCGGAACCAACGCCGTGACCGGGCAGCTCTTCTCGCCGGAAACCGTCGAGCAGGTCGAGGCCGGCGTCAAGGTCGAGCCGACCGGCTTCAATGGCCATTTCGGCGCGGCGGTGTTCGACCTCAAGCGGCAGAATGTGCTGACGACCGACCCCACCAACCCTCTGCTTTCGGTCCAGACCGGAGAGGTGACCTCGCGCGGTATGGAGCTGGAGGCGGTCGCCAACGTGATGCCGGGGTTGAAGGTGACGGGCGCCTTTACCAACTTCCATATCTTCGTCAGCAAGGATCTGAATTCTGCGCTCATCGGAACCGTGCCGACCAATACGCCGAGCGAAATTGCTTCGGCGTGGGCCGACTACACCTTCCAGACCGGACCGCTCACGAGCTTCGGCTTCGGCGCCGGCGTGCGTTACAACGGTGTTTTCTATGCCAACACCGCCAACAGTCTGGTCGTGCCTTATTATGTCCTGGGCGACCTCGCGCTGCACTACGAGGTGAAGGGCTGGCGCTTTGCCCTCAACGTTACCAACATCACCGACCGCATCTATGTCGGGAGCTGCAGCACTCCGACGGCTTGCTTCTATGGCGACCGCCGTCGCGCGGTGGCGAGCGTCTCCTATAAGTGGTAGCGGGCTGCAAATGGTAGCTGGCTGCAAGTGGTAGCAGGCGGTCGGGACGGCGGAAGGGAGTGATGGCAGCGTGACGGCAAGCTCGATACGACTCTGGTCGATCGTCCATCGCTGGACGAGCCTTGCCGCAACCCTGTTTCTGCTGTTGCTCTGCCTCACCGGGCTGCCCCTGATCTTCCACCATGAGATCGACGAGGCGCTGGGCTACGCACCAAGGCCGGAGCGGCCTGCGCGGCCGTCGCAGCGTGCGACGATCGACGACATCGCGAGAGCGGCGCTCGCCGATCATCCCGGATCGGTCTTGCAATATGTCGCGTGGGACCGCGACGATAGAAAGATCGTGACGGCCTACCTGAACCACGCGGTGAACGGCAGGCCCGACGACGCCGTGGTGGAGGCCTACAGCGCTTTCGCGGCAAGGCCGCTCGGCGCGGTCGGCACCGGTCCGATGCTGATCGTTCTGAAGTTGCATACCGACATGTTCGCCGGCCTTGCCGGAAAACTATTCCTCGGCGCCATGGGCCTGCTGTTCCTGGCGGCGATCGTCTCGGGCATCGTGCTGTATTGGCCATTCACGCGCCGTCTTGACTTCGGCACCATTCGATCGGGCGCGTCGCGGCGTATTTCCTGGCTCGACTGGCACAATCTGATTGGGATCGTCACCGTCGCCTGGGCGGTCGTCGTTGGGTCGACCGGAGTCATCAATACCTGGGCTGAACCGATGCTGGATCACTGGCGGACGGACACCCTGGCCGGCATGGCGGCGCCTTACGCAGGCAGGCCAGCTCCACGCCAGCTCGCCTCGCTCGATCTGGTGCTGTCGAGGGCGGCAGAGGCGGCACCGGCGATGGAGCCGGACTTCATCGCATTCCCCGGCACGCCCTTTACGAGCTCGCATCACTACGCCGTCTTCATGCATGGCGATACGCCGCTGATGTCCCGGCTGTTGAAGCCGGTGCTGCTGGACGGCGAAACCGGTGACGTTGCGTCCACCGCCGAGCTGCCAATCTACCTGAAGGCGCTATTCATTTCCCAGCCGTTGCACTTTGGCGATTACGCCGGCACGCCGCTGAAGATCATCTGGGTGTTGCTTGATCTGGCGACCATCGTCGTGATCGCCAGCGGCTTCTATCTCTGGATCGCAAGAGAGCTGCGAAAGCACAACCGGCGGCATTCGCCGGCCTACGCTGCCGGCGCGTCCGGATGACAGGATCGTCGAAATCTCGGGGGTGGCGAGGGGTGTTCGGCGCCCCCCTTGGCATCGCCTTCGCCTCGTCGTTCGGGTTCGCGGCCGCCTTCCTTTTCGGCGGGATCGGCCAATGGTTGTCGTGGGCAGGGCTCGGTTTGCCGATCGCGGTGATCATCTGGGTGATGGCTCGCGAGTGGCTCCGAAGGCGGCTGTTCGGCCCAGCGGCCGACGGTCACGACGGTCCTGAACCATCTCGATAAATTGATTCTTTCGCGCATCCGATTTCGCCCTTGCGGCGTTGTCCGGAAATGCCTTTCAGCAGTCGATCTTCCACCAAGTCCACAATTTAGCCTCTATGAATGCGCGCGCGAGCAGGTAATCTGCTGTTCCAGCGCATGTGATTTGCCAGGAGGATCACTTGCTCATGTCGTCACCGGCGCTGCCGGCGCCCGATTTCAAGGCGTTGTTCGAGGGAGCGACCGGCCTTTATTTGGTGCTGGCGCCGGATTTCCAACGCGGTCTTGCCGTTGGCAGACGGATTGGCTGCAGCGTGTTTCTCGCGGCCGCGTTCGCTATTCTGCCTGCAGGCGCTCCATCCGCACAGGACGCCGGCGTCAGCGGGATTGCGCCCGGGCCGGCAAACATCAATGGGCTCAATAACACGGGCCGGGATCCCTCAGGCATCGGCAACGCGTCGAAGATTGCGCCGCTGCCGCAGCCTTCGATCCATCCCATCACGCCGCCTGCCGCCGCGCCGCTCGTCTCGACGACGGGGGGGCATGTCGGTGTGGTCAGGCCGCGACTTTCGCGGCTCTCGCCGCGTGCGCGGCGCATCGCCGAACGAGCCGCCGTCAGGGAGAATGACAGGCTGCTCAAGCACGGCGCCGTCAGCATCTGCCGCGGCTGCTGAGCCCGCCTTCAGCCGGCAAGCGCGACCCGGATCATCTTGGCCAGCTCGGGCTTGCGATAGGGCTTGGCAAGCAGCAGCACGCCTTCGCCCAGACGGCCGTGATGCAGGATGGCGTTTTCGGTATAGCCCGAGGTGAACAGGGTCTTCAGCGAGGGCCGGCGCTTGCGCGCCTCGTCGACGAGCTGGCGACCGTTCATGGGGCCCGGCATGATCACGTCCGTGAACAACAGGTCGACCTCGGACCCATCGTCGATGATCTTCAGGGCCTCGGCGGCGTTGGCGGCCTGCAGCGTGGCGTAGCCGAGGCTCGCGACCTGGGTCACCACATATTGCCGTACCAGCGCATCGTCCTCGACGATCAGCACCGTCTCGTGGCCGCTTTCGACCTCGGCGGACGATCTGAGGCCCGACGCGGTCTGCCCCTGCCCGCTCGATCGCGGCAGATAGATCTTCACCGTGGTGCCGTGACCTTCCTCGCTGTAGATCTTGATATGTCCGCCCGACTGCTTGACGAAGCCGAACACCATCGAAAGCCCAAGGCCTGTGCCCTTGCCGACCTCCTTGGTCGTGAAGAATGGATCGAAGACCTTTTCCATGAGCCCCGCCGGAATGCCCGTGCCGGTGTCACTGACGGCGATCATCACGTAGTCGCCCGGCGCGACCTCACTGTTCATTTTCGCATAGTCTTCGTCGAGATGAACGTTGTCGGTCTCCAGCGTGAGCTTGCCACCGCGGGGCATGGCGTCCCGCGCGTTCAGCGCCAGGTTGAGCACCGCCGTGGAGAGCTGATTGGGGTCGACCAGTGTCGGCCACGCCTCATCGGAGAGCTTCGGCGAAATTTCGATCTGTTCGCCGAGCGTCGGATGCAGCAGCTTGGCGGCTTCCAGGATCAGCGAATTGATGTCGATCTCGACCGGTTGCAGCGGCTGCTTGCGGGCGAAGGCCAGCAGATGTTTGGTGAGCTGCGCACCGCGCTCGGCGGCATCGTCGATCAGCTTGGCGATCGAGGCGAGCTCCGGCCGATCCGCGACCGCCTCCCCGAGGATGCCGATGGTGCCGGTGATCACGGTCAGGATGTTGTTGAAGTCGTGGGCGACGCCGCCGGTGAGCTGGCCGATCGCGTCCATTTTCTGGGCCTGCCGCATCTGCGCCTCGGCGGCCCGCTTTTCGGTCAGGTCGCGGCCGATGAAGAAATGGCGCCGCACCGGCTCCGACCAACTCCCCATCCAGTTCAGCGTCACGATGTGGCCATCCTTGTGCGGATAGCGCGCCTCGAAGCTGCGCACCTGCTGGCCGCGCCGGGCGGCCCGCATCTCGTTCCTGGTGCTGTCGAGATCGTCGGGATGAATGAAGTCGACCGCGCTGCGCCCGACCATCTGTTCGGGCTTGTAGCCCAGGATGTTCTCGACGCTGGGACTGACCTGGACGAAATTCCCGGCGCTGTCGGTGACCAGGATCAGGTCCTGCGAGGTCTCGAAGATGCGCTGCCGCTCCTCGGTCTCGCGGCTCAGCGCGGTCCGGGTGCGCTTGCTCTCGGTGATGTCGTGGGCGATTTTGGATGCGCCGATGATTTCGCCGGCGGCCGAGCGCAGCGGCGTGATCGTGAGCGAGACGTCGACGTTTCCTCCATCCTTGTGCACCCGCACCGTCTCGAAATTCTCGATCATCTCGCCGCGGCGGGTGCGATCGAGCACTGTGTCGATTTCGGCGCGGCGATGCGGCGGCACGATCAGGGCGATCGGGTGGCCGACGGCTTCGTCGGCGGAATAGCCGAACAGCCGCTCGGCGGCGCGGTTCCAGCCGGTGATGATGCCGTTCAGCGACATCGTGATGATGGCGTCGTTGGAGGATTCCACGACGGCGCTGAACAGCCGTTCGCGCACCTTGTGCTGGTCGCGCACGAAGGCGGCTTCGCGGCGCATCGACCGCAGCAGGCGCGACATCTGCGACTGCAGCGCGACGTTGTCGATCAGGAGCACCGCGAGCACGACGCTCGCCGCGCACAGGCCGTAGATGCGCCCGAGATAGAAGCCGAGATCGA
>JAFAUV010000012.1 GCA_019243075.1 Bradyrhizobium sp. | reverse complement strand
CCGGCCGCAGCGCCACGTCCCGAACTCGATCGCCACCATTCATCGGCTGTTGGCCGTCACGATCGCAGCGACCCTGCAACGATGCCCATGTTGCAACCGTCGCATGCCGCTAAACCAGCGGCGAAATTTGTGACCCAGTAGTATTAGTTTAGCGAAGCGTAACCCACCGCCTTTCTTTCCGCGGAGATAGGGTGGGTTACGCCTTCGGCTAATCTAACCCACCCTACGATTCCCGCTTCAGCTTCCCCTGGAACGCCGCCAACACCGCGCCGAGCAGCAGCATCGCGGCCGACACGTTCAACGCATAAGAGAGATTGCCGAGCGCGTCGCTGATGGCGCCGACCGCGATGGGCCCCAGCGTCTGGCCGATGCCGAAGGCGATGGTCATCGCCGCGATCCCGGCCGGCCAGCTTGCGGCCGGATAGTTGAAGCGCACAAAGGCGGTGGTCGATCCGACCACGGCAAAAAACCCGACGCCGAACACCAGTGCCGACGCCGCCAGCAATAGCGGCGAATGTCCGAAGATCGGCAATGCCGCGCCGCTCGCGTTGACGGCGAGGATGATGGCGGTGGCGAGCCCGCCGCGATCGAGCGCCAATACCCGCCGCCATACCCAGGGCGTGGCGAAGGCGCTCGCGCCGATCAAGCTCCAGAACAGGCTTTGCGCGCCTGCTCCGCCGCCGCCGTCGCGCACATAGGCGATCATGAAGGTCATGTAGGCGATGTAGCCCGCGCCAAACAGCAAATAGGCGACGAGATAGATCAGCGCGGGACGTATGGCGAAGCTGACGCGCGCGGCGTGGTCGATCGCGGCATTGCCGCCGAGCGGCACCAGGAGGAGCGGGATCAGCATCGCGACGGCAAGTGCCGTCAGCGCCCACCACACGATCCACCATGAGCCCGGGCCGAAGGCTTGCAGCACATAAGGCGCGATCAGCCCGGAGGCAAGGATGCCGATGCCGGGTCCGGCATAAAACAGGCTCAACAGAAAATCCGCTCGCTCCGGGCGCGACTGCGCGATCGTCGCTGCCAGCGCGCCGCCGCCGACAAAGCAGGCCGCTCCGCCAAAGCCTCCGGCCAGCCGTGCAAAGCTCAACGCGGCAAAATTGCCGGTGCTGGCGCACAACACGAGCGAGAGCACGCAGGCGATCGTTCCCCAGAGGATG
Source organism: Bradyrhizobium sp. (assembly GCA_019243075.1). GTDB lineage: Bacteria > Pseudomonadota > Alphaproteobacteria > Rhizobiales > Xanthobacteraceae > Bradyrhizobium. The sequence continues at coordinate 928 of JAFAUV010000012.1, read as the reverse complement.
TTGGCGGCCAGCCCGAAGCGGCGGATCAGCCGTGACGCGAGCAGCGCACCGGCGAGATAGCCGGCCGCATTGATGGTGTTCATGAAGCCCGCGGCCGAGTAGGACCAATGCAGCGAATCGCGCATGTCCGGCAGCACCAGCGCATAGGCGAAGCGGCCGATGCCGAGCCCAATCGTCGGCGCCAGCGACAGAATTAGGATCAGCCGCGCGGCATGCGTGGTCGTTCGGGGCTTATCGGGGGATCGCACTAAGAACTCCGGCAACAACTTGATTGTGGCAGGCCGGCTTGCGCTTGCACAGGGGCGGGCGCAGCAACGCAGTGTTGCAAGAGATGCAATAAGGTAGTCCCGTGGCGGCTCGACCCGCCTGCTTGCCAATCCGCGTCCAGCGCATTAGCAATCCGCTCGGATTTCATCACCTCGTCATGCCCCGGGCTTGACCCGGGCATCTATCGGAAATGCATCTTTCGAGGGTGATGGATTGCCGGAGATTTTGTGCAAAGACGCGCCCGCGCTTTTGTCCGGCAATGACGAGTAAAGCTTATCGAGGAAAAGTCCCATGGCTGCCCATAAACTCCTGCTTCTTCCCGGCGACGGCATCGGGCCTGAAGTGATGGCCGAGGTGAAGCGCCTGATCGACTGGCTGAACGCGAAGGGCATTGCGCAGTTCGAGACCGATCAGGGCCTGGTCGGCGGCTCGGCCTACGATGCCCACAAGGTTGCGATCAGCGAAGACGACATGGCCAAGGCTAAGGCGGCCGATGCCATCATCTTCGGTGCGGTCGGCGGCCCGAAATGGGACAGCGTGCCCTATGAGGTCCGGCCTGAGGCCGGGCTGTTGCGGCTGCGCAAGGACCTTGGCCTGTTCGCCAATCTGCGGCCGGCCGTCTGCTATCCGGCGCTCGCCGATGCTTCCAGCCTCAAGCGCG
>JAFAUV010000357.1 GCA_019243075.1 Bradyrhizobium sp. | reverse complement strand
AACGCATCGTCAATGTGCCGAAGCGGGGGCTCGGCGATGCCACCGTGCAGATGCTGCACGACCACGCCCGCAAGCGCCGCATTCCCCTGTTCGAGGCGGCGCGCGCCGTCGTCGAGACCGACGAGCTGAAGCCGAAGGCGCGCGGCGCCTTGCGTGCGCTCGTCGCGCAATTCGACCGCTGGCGCGCCGCGCGCGAGGTCACGGCGCATACCGAGCTCGCCGAGATCGTCCTCGACGAGAGCGGCTATACCGAGATGTGGCAGAAGGACCGCTCCGCCGACGCGGCCGGCAGGCTCGACAACCTCAAGGAGCTGGTGCGCTCGATGGAGGAGTTCGAGAACCTGCAAGGTTTTCTCGAGCATATCGCGCTGGTGATGGATCGCGACGGCGACGCCGAGGACGAGGCGGTCTCGCTAATGACGCTGCACTCGGCCAAGGGCCTCGAATTCGATAACGTGTTCCTGCCGGGCTGGGAGGAAGGGCTGTTTCCGAGCCAGCGCACGCTGGACGAGCAGGGCCGCGCAGGGCTGGAGGAAGAGCGCCGCCTCGCCCATGTCGGGCTGACGCGCGCGCGGCGCCGCGCCAAGCTCTATTTCGCCACCAACCGCCGCATCCACGGCACGTGGTCGACCACGATTCCCTCGCGCTTTCTCGACGAATTGCCGCCGGCGAGCGTCGAAATCACGGAATCCAAGGGCGGCACCGCCTGGGGCGGCGCCGGGGGCTACGGCCCCTCGCGCTTCGACAATGTCGAATCCTTCGGCTCGAGCTATGGCACGCCGGGCTGGCAGCGCGCGCAGGCCCGCCGCGGCGGCCGCAACGGCCAGGGGCAGGGACAGGCGCGCGGCGGTTTCGAGGAGGCGCAATCGCCCTTTTCAGGGCGCGGCGAATTCGGCGGCTTCTCCCGCAACAAGCGCGGCCCGATCACGATCGAGGGCGAGCTGGTCGCCAAATCCACCGGCACCGTGTCGGAATTTTCACTGGACGACCGCGTGTTCCACCAGAAATTCGGTTACGGCCATGTCACCAAGATCGACGGCAACAAGCCCACCATCGCCTTCGACAAGGCCGGCGAGAAGAAGGTGGTGGACAGCTTCGTGGAGCGGGCGTGAACCGCATCTTCGCGGCCAACCTCCTGTCGGAGAGGGTGAAAACCACACCGCGTCCCCGGCGCCCGGCCCCTGCTAGGCCTTGACCATTCTCGATCGCTTCGTATGAGATGCGGCCCATGGTTCGGGGCCGGATGATCCTTTTGCTGCTCGTGCTTGCGGCGCCTTCATGGGCGCGCGCGGCGGACCCCATCATGACATTTTCCGAGTCCACGGCGATGCTGGCGAAAATCTGCGGCGCGGAGATCACCGCCAATTGCCGCGGCGTCAATCTCGATTCCAACCGGCTCAAGGAATGCCTGTCGCGCAACCAGGATGTGATGTCGCCGTCATGCAAGGCGAGCTACCTGGTGCCGTTCGACCAGATCCAGAAGCGGATCAATGCGCGCCTCACCGTCGCCGGCGCCTGCCGGCTGGAAATCATCAAGCTGTGCCACGGATCGACCAAGGAGACCTCGAAATCGGTGGCCTGCCTGTTGAGCGCCAAGGGCGTCAGCCGGAACTGCACCCAGGCCACGATCGATGCGGGGTACCGCTGATGCGTCCCCTGCATCGTGTCGGATGGTTGTTGATCGCCCTTGCCGCGCTTGAGGCGCCCTCCTCGCGCGGCCAGGCACCGGCGTCCTCGCCCGCCAGCGCGCCGGCGCGGGACGAGATTGTCAATGCGCTCGGCCATTTCGACGCCGATAGCACCCCCGATCTCGACATCGCCGCGCTGAGGCAGAAGATCACCGACCGCTCGAAGTTACGCGGCAAGAACGAGCCCGAGCCATCGAAACGGCCGCCGATCGTGCCCGAGCTCAAGGACCTGCCCACCCTCAATTTCAACATCCAGTTCGACGTGGACACCCCGATCATCCTGCCCGATTCCTACGAAACGGTCGGGCGAATCGCCGACGCCATGGTCAATGCGCCGATGCTGCCCTACACCTTCCTCGTCGTCGGCCACACCGACTCGACCGGACGACGCGAGGCCAACGTGATCCTGAGCCAGCGCCGCGCCGACGCGCTGCGCGACATCCTGGTCAACACCTTCAAGATTTCCGCCAAGCGGCTGCAGGCGCTCGGCCTCGGCGAGGAGCAGTTCATCGACCAGGCCCACCCGACCTCGCCGGTCAATCTGCAGATCCAGCTCGTGACCACGGGCAAGGTGCCGGACACCGAGCCGGCGGCGCAGCCCGCGACGGCGACAGCTCCTGCCAAAAAGTCGGCGAAGAAAAAGAAGTAAGGCCGCCGGGCAGAGCGGCAGGTTTGCTCAACAACCCGCGACATCGTTCGACGCCCGGAACGGGAGGGATGGCGCCTCACGCGGATCACGGGCTCCCGTCGTGTGTTCAAGCACCCGGTTTCGGGTGAAACATTGGTCGTTCCTCATTCCAAGAAGGACTTGGGAGGGCCTCGTCCGTGCCATCTATAAGGGCGCAGGCTCGAAGCTCGATTGAGACAACCATGGCCCACTACATCGCCATCATCGAGGACGCCGGTCCAGACCATGCCGTAGGCGTATGGTTTCCGGATTTGCCGGGCTGCACCTCAGGCGGCGACGACGTTGATGAAGCCTTGCGCAACGCGCCTGAGGCGTTGGAGCTCTATGCCGAGGGTTTGCAGGCGGACGGTCGGCCGCTGCCGCGTGCTCGAAGCTTGACCGAGTTGAAGGCCGATCCGGAATTCACCGAAGATCTCAACGCCAACATGGTAGCCTTGATAGAATTGCGCGCGCCGGCTCATGCCGCAGAATAGTTTTCCTCAAGAAAAACAAATAAACTGCCCGACCGGGCGATTGCGGAAATCTATTCCGCCTCCTATCTGAACTCCCCCATGTTTTATCTGCCTCAAGGCGGACGGACTTCCCGCGTCCCGCTGTTTGGCCCAACCCTCATTCCTCATGTCCCCCGTCATCTCCGTCGCCAATCTATCGAAGACTTATGGTTCCGGCTTCAAGGCGCTGAAGAACATCAATCTCGAGATCGACAAGGGCGAAATCTTCGCCCTGCTCGGCCCGAACGGCGCAGGCAAGACCACGCTGATCAGCATCATCTGCGGCATCGCCAATTTGAGCGAAGGCAAGGTCACGGTCGGCGGTTACGACATCAACGCCGACTATCGCGCCGCGCGCTCCATGATCGGCCTGGTCCCCCAGGAACTGCACACCGATGCCTTCGAATCGGTCTGGTCGACGGTCTCTTTCAGCCGCGGCCTGTTCGGCAAGCCGAAGCACCCCGCCCATATCGAGAAGGTGCTGAAGGACCTCTCGCTCTGGGACAAGAAGGACAACAAGATCATCACCCTGTCCGGCGGCATGAAGCGGCGCGTGATGATCGCCAAAGCGCTCTCCCACGAGCCGCAAATCCTCTTCCTCGACGAGCCGACCGCGGGCGTCGACGTCGAATTGCGCAAGGGCATGTGGGAGGTGGTGCGCGCGCTTCGAGCCTCCGGCGTCACGATCATCCTCACCACCCACTACATCGAGGAAGCCGAGGAGATGGCCGACCGCATCGGGGTCATCAACAGGGGCGAGAGCATCCTGGTCGAAGACAAGGCCCGCCTGATGGACAAGCTCGGCAAAAAGCGCCTCACCGTGCATCTGCAAGGCAGGCTCGACGCCGTTCCGCCTGCGCTCGCGCCCTACAATCTCGAGCTCTGCGACGAAGGCCGCGCGCTGATCTACGACTACGACAGCAAGGGCGAGCGCACCGGCATCACCAGCCTGCTCGGCGACCTCCGCAGTGCCGGCTTGCGCATGGCCGATCTCGAAACCTCGCAGTCGTCGCTGGAAGATATTTTCGTCAGCCTGGTGCATGCACAATGAACTATCGGGCGATCGGCGCAATCTACAAATTCGAAATGGCGCGCACCTGGCGCACCATTCTGCAGAGCATCGTCTCGCCGGTGGTGTCGACCTCGCTCTATTTCGTGGTGTTCGGCGCCGCCATCGGCTCGCGCATCAGCCAGGTCGAGGGCGTCGGCTACGGCACCTTCATCGTCCCGGGGCTCGTGATGCTGTCGGTGCTGACCCAGAGCATCGCCAACGCCTCCTTCGGCATCTACTTCCCGAAATTCGTCGGCACCATCTACGAGATCCTCTCCGCCCCGATCTCCTATTTCGAGATCGTGCTCGGCTATGTCGGCGCGGCCGCAACCAAATCGATCGTCCTTGGATTGATCATCCTCGCCACTGCCGGCCTGTTCGTGCCGCTGCACATCCACCATCCCGTGTGGATGCTGACCTTCCTGGTGCTGACGGCGGTCACCTTCAGCCTGTTCGGCTTCATCATCGGCATCTGGGCCGACGGGTTCGAGAAGCTGCAGATGATTCCGATGCTGGTGGTGACGCCCTTGACCTTCCTCGGCGGCAGCTTCTATTCCGTCAGCATGCTGCCGCCGGCCTGGCGTACCATCACCCTGCTCAATCCGGTGGTCTACCTGATCTCCGGCTTTCGCTGGAGCTTCTATGAGATCGCGGACGTCAATGTCGAAGTCAGCCTCGGCATGACGGTGGCGTTCCTGGTCGCTTGCCTGGTGATCGTGGCCTGGATCTTCAAGACCGGCTACCGGCTGAAGAATTGATCCTGACTGCCAGGTTTTCGGGATGCCGAGGCATTGTCGGCCTCGGTTGCGCCGTGGCGCACCGGCGAGCCCGACAAGTCCGCTCGCCGGCTGGTGCGAGCCAGCGACCGTTAACCTTTCGCTCGCGAAAAATTCAGCATCGCGCCCCAACCTCCGCCCCTATTGGTCAGACATATTAACGTTGCTTGGCGTCCGCCGCTGGAACTGATGCCGTATTCCCGGCATAGTAGATGCCGGGGACGGTGAGCCGCGGCGCCTAGAAACAGGCCAGGAGGCCAAAAGTAAGATGCGTTCCTTCCTCGTCGCCCTCGCCGGCTTGATGCTGTTTGCCGGTCATGCCGCCCAGGCAAAAGTCGATATTACTATCGACAAGAACAACCAGATGATGACCGTCGCGGTCGATGGCGTGACGAAATACCACTGGCCGGTCTCGACCGGCATTCCCTCGCGCGAGACCCCGAACGGCTCCTTCCGCGCCTTCCGCATGGAAGAGGACCACTTTTCCAAGGAGTTCGACGACGCGCCGATGCCGCATTCGATCTTCTTCACCAAGATCGGGCACGCCATCCACGGCACCGATTCCGAAGGCCGGCTCGGCACGCCGGCGTCTCACGGCTGCGTGCGCCTGTCGAAGGCGAATGCGGCGACCCTTTATGCGCTGGTGCAGGAGCAAGGCGTCCTCAACACCACCGTGACGCTGACCGGCTCGGCCGCGATCGCACTGGCACGCAACCCCCGCAATGCGGTCGCCCGCCGTGCGCCTCCCCCGGCCGAGAACCCCGACGATCAAGATCAATATGCGTCCGCTGCCGGCGAGCCGATCGTACTCACGCCTCAGGCGCGACTCTATCCCGGGCGCCAGGCCATGCCACAGCCGCGACCGGACGATGGCTACATTTATCCGGCCGACGGCAGCTCGGACCGACAGATCTATCCGGCGCCGCGCAGCAGCCGCGCCTCCGACGCCCAGGCCTATCAGCAACGGCAGCCGCAATATTACAACAACCCCGGCTACGCTCCTCCGCCGGGCAGCTACTATCAGCAGCCGCAATATTATCCGCCGCGCGGCTACTATCAGTGAGACCTGAGGGCCGGACGTGGGTTACGATCATCTCACCCTGATCGCGCCTTCTCGAGCCTGAACACCGGCGGATAGCTCGGCTGGATGGTGAGGCGCCCGACCGGCATGACGGGACGCTTGTCTTCGATGGCGAGGGTGTAGCGGTTGAGGATGGTCGCCAGCACGATCTGAGCCTCGAAGATTGCGAAGGCCGCGCCGATGCAGATGCGCGGACCGGCGCCGAACGGCATGTAGGCGCCGCCCGATGTCCAGGGCGAAGACTGCCCGGCAAACCGCTCGGGCATGAAGGCCGTCGGATGCTGCCAGTGCTTGCGATGGCGATGCAGCACCCAGGGCGCAATATAGACCTGAACCCCGCGCCGCACCGGCTCGCCCATGATCTCGTCGTCCTCGACCGGCTCGCGCACCAGAATGGGAGCCGGCGGATAAAGCCGCATCGTTTCAAGCAACACCAGCCGCAGGCGCGGCCAATGGTTGAGATCGTCGAGACTCGTAACCCGCTCGGGTGGAAACGCGGCGACCTCGGCGCGCAGCCGCGATTGCTCGCAGTGGTCGAGCGTCAAGAGATACGAGGCCCAGAACAACAGGCGCGCCGTGGTCTCGTAGCCGGCGAAAATCATCGTCGCGCATTGATCGCGCACCTCGTCGTCGCTGAGCGCCTCACCCGTCTGCGGATCGCGCACCGCAATCAAGAGATCGAGCAGGTCGCGATGGCCCGCACCATGCGGTGCGCTTCGGCGGGCGATGACGAGGCTATCCACCGCCGCGAACCACCGCTTCTGGAAGGAACGCCTTCGCCCCAACGTGAAGGCAAATGACGTCTCGGATGTCGCAAAGGCGTCGAAGAGCTGCGGGCGCCCCGGCCCGGTAATATAGCGTCTGACAAGGCCGCCGATGTGACTACGCTCGTCCTGCTCTGGCAGCGAGAACAACGCGCGCAGCACCGCATTCAGTGCCGCAACCTGATACGCATCGGAAAGATCAGCGCTTGCCTGCCCTTCCAGCTCATCGGCCAGATCATTGGCCGCCGCGATGAAGTGAGGAAAAAGGATGCTCACTTGCCGCGGCGAAAACGGCGGCGACAGCAGGCGACGTTGCCGGCGCCACTCGCCGCCTTCGGCGAGAAAAACACCCTGGCCAACCACCGCGCGCATGATGCGAGCCGTCATGCCCGGGCGAACAAAATTCGCCGCGTTTGTGGCCATCATGTAGCGAACGCCCTCGGGGTCATTGACCAAAACGCTCTCGACCCCGAACGCCTTGCTGCGGCTGAAGGCCGTATCGAAGGCATAGTCGGGGAATATCGCCAGGCTGTTGCGGATACTCCCCAAAAGGAGTTTTAAAGGAGGCAGGTCCGTCGGATGGACGGGCGGGGCCGGCGGAACGACGAATGAGGTCCTGTCGAGCATGGCATATCTGGCGCGATTGAGATTCCTGGTTTTTGATGTGCCAGAATCGGCGGTCGATGTATTGAACGGATCGGACATCCCCGTCGATGCCGAAAGGTGCGTTAGGAAACGCGGCAAATGACTTCGACGACCACCTCCGAGATCATATGGCCGCGTCCGACAAGTGCGGGCTGCGTCTTCTGCATCATCCTTCGCGATACGCGGGACTGCGCGCTGGATCAGGCCCAGAGGTTCAATTTTTTCCCCGCCTCGCCGCTCTGCTGTGTGACCTTTGTGTTCGCGGGCGAATTTCATGTGATTGAGCAGCCTGACGGGATGGAACGTCCCTGGACCGGCGCAAAGCTGCCGCGCATGGCCTTCTCCGGGGCGCAGCTCCGCCCGCTGATCACCTGGAATCCCGGCGAGACCTACGCGATCGTGATCACGTTCTATCCGGACGCGTTCTCTGCGATGACCAGGGTCGATCTCAGCCCATTCACCGGACGCACCGTACCGGCGGAGGAGGCTCTGCCGCGATCGATCCTTCAGCCCTGCCGCGACTTCTTTGAAGCCGTTCCACGTGAAGGGACCGAACGAAGTTTTCCGATGATCGAGGACAAGATCGAGGCCCTGTGGGCCGACATGCGGCCGGCCGCGGCCCCGTCGGCGAAATGGATCGAGGACTGGCGCAAGGGCGTCGTGCAAAGAGCCGCGCAAGCTGGCTCCGGACGCAGTTCGCGGCAGATTGCACGCCGGGTCAAATCATGGACCGGCGTCAACGAGCGAGACCTGCACGGCCTTGGCCATACCGAGCAGCTCTACGCCAGGCTGCATGCGGCGCTTGAAAAGGGCGACGTCGACTGGGCCGGACTTGCCGCGGCGTCGGGCTTTGCCGACCAGGCGCATATGATCAGGCAGATCCGCCGGCACACCGGCTTCACGCCGGAGCAATTGCGCCAGAGCGCCGCCAGCGACGAGGCCTTCTGGGGCTATCGCCTGCTCGGGCAATATTTCGAAACGCCCGCAAGCCGGTAGATTTCGGCGGCTTCCGGCCTCGCAACTGCTGGACCGGCAAAATAGCTAAAACTGGCGGTTTTAAACAGGCCAGATCGCAGCTATCTCTGGAGCACCACGGAGAACCGCCATGTACGTGCCCCCGGCTTTCAAGGACGATGATCTCGACAATATCCGGGCAACGATCCGCGCGGCCCGGCTTGCAAACCTTGTCACGGCGACCGCGGACGGTCCCCTCGCGACGCCGCTGCCGCTCTTCCTTGATGAGAGCGAAGGCGAACGCGGCGTGCTGTACGGGCATGTCGCGAAGGCCAACCCGCAATGGCGTTCGGCCCCGCTCGGCGAAGCCATGGCCATCTTCATGGGTCCGGAGGCCTATGTGACGCCCGCATGGTATGCGACCAAGCAGGAGACCGGGAAGGTGGTGCCGACCTGGAATTATATCGCCGTCCACGCCTATGGACCGGTGGAGTTCTTCCAGGAACCGGAACGTCTGCTTGGCGTCGTCACGCGGCTGACCAACATCCACGAGCAGCCTCGCGCGGAGCCCTGGGCCGTCGGGGACGCGCCCGGCGATTTCATCGCCTCGCAACTGCGCGGCATTGTCGGCGTGCGCATTCCAGTGACCCGGTTCGAGGGCAAGCGCAAGATGAGCCAGAACCGCTCGGAGGGTGATCGCATCGGCGTGGCCGCCGGCCTTGCGGCCAGCGAAAGTCCGGAAGACCGGCGGGTGGCTCCGCTCATTCCGATTCCGCGCTGAGGGCCAGAGGTCGATTCTGGCGGCTGCTCCCCAACGCAGCCTCGCGGGCGGCTATATTCGAGCGATCGTGAATGTAGCCGACCTCGACAGCCTCCGTTGATTCACGGCTCTCCGAAGCGCAATCGCCGGTAAACGGCGCCCAAAATATTCGAGTAATCGTCGGTCCAGACCCGCTGGCCTTCGGTCGGCTCGGTCTCGGTCCATTTGTCGGAGGAGGCGAGCCTGCCGACATCGGCCTCCTCGCGCGCGGAGACGACGACGTCGGTGGCAAAAATATATTCATCGTCGCGGCCGGAATCTTCGTCATAGACCCAGCTTTTGAGATCATTGGCATCGGCAATGCCAACGACGACACTTTCGAGCTCGAGATGACGGTTGGAAACGTGCATCACGACCGCGCCATGCGGCGCAAGTTTCGACTTGTATATCTGCATCGCCTCTTGCGTGGCGAGATGGATCGGGATCGCATCCGACGAATAGGCGTCGACGATGATGAGATCGTAGGTGCCGTCGCCCTCCCTGGCGAAGGTCAGCCGCGCGTCGCCGATCACGGGCTTGAGGTCCGGCGCGCAGTTCTGGATGTAGGTGAAATATTTCGGGTCCTTTGCGGTATCGACCATGGTCTGGTCGATGTCGAAGAATTTCCAGGTCTCGCCCGGCTCGGCGGCGCAGGTCAGCGTGCCGGCACCGACGCCGATGACGGCGACATGGAGCGGGCCGCCCTTGACCTCGCGGACCGCGGTGATGGCCTGGCCGATGCCGCCATCCGCATGGTAGTAGCTGATCGGCTCCGGCCGGCCGGTGACGGGCGAGCCGTCGTCGTTCAGGAATTTCTGCGCGCCATGGATGGTGGTGCCGTGCATCAGCACGTGATACTGGCCGCTCGGCGTCACCACGATCTTGTGCACGCCGAAGAAGCTGCGCGCGGTCTCGACCCGACCGTCATCGGCGGGATAGACGCGGATCAGCACCAGCGCCACCACGGCGGTGGCAAAAATCTTCCAGCGGCTGGCGTCCAGCAGAATGCCGATCACACCGGCGAGGGCGCCGACGCCGCCTGCGACCCAGACGCGATGATCCTGCAGCCAGGCAGGGATTTTTCCTTCGCTCCAGGCCGGCACGATCAGGACGATGGCAAGCGTGGCAAGCAACGGCCAGTACCAGCGGCTCCAGCGCGGCCACCATTCCCGGCTGAGCGGACGGCACAACGCGGCGAGCGCGAGCAGGATCGGGTATTCGGCGACCCAGGAGAAGGCGAAGGGTGCGATGAGGCCCGCGAATAATCCGCCGACCATGCCGCCGAATGACAGCGCGACATAGAAGCCGGTGAGATATTTCGCGGCCGGTCGGGTCCGCGCCAGTTCGCCATGGCAGGCCATCGCGATCACGAAGAAACACAATTGATGACCGCCCAGCGTCAGCAGCAGGTTCTGCTCGCCGCCGACCGCGAGCAGCACGATCACGCCCGCGATCGCCAGCGGCTGCAGCATCAGCATCCATTGGTGCGGCAACAGCGGGCGCGACTGGAACACCAGCACCCAGGTCAGGAGATAGAGCGACAGCGGCAGCACCCACAAAAGCGGCGCGGCAGCGACGTCGGCGGAGATATGGGCGGTGACCGCGATCAACAGCCCCGACGGGACCGCGGCAAGAAAGATCCAGCGCGCGCGCAACAGCCAGCTTGGGGCGGGGCTGTCGGTTTCCTCGGTGGCGAGATCGGCCGCGGCGCGCGCCGGCGAGCGCAACAGCAGGACGCCGCAGCCGGCGATCAGGAGGATCAACAGGCCATAGCCGCCGGTCCACATCAGATTCTGCGTGCGCAGCGTGAACATAGGTTCCAGCAGCACGGGATAGGACAACAGCGCGAGGAAGCTGCCGATATTGGAGGAGGCGTAGAGAAAATAGGGGTCGGGCCCGGCGGGATGGCCGGTGCGCACGAACCAGGCTTGCAGCAGCGGATTATTGGCGGCGAGCGCGAAGAATGGCAGGCCGATCGAAACCGCAAACAGGCCGAGCAGCCAGAACGCATAGCCGGACGTCGGCGGCTCACCCCAGCCGCTGGCAATCGACAGCGGCAGCGTCGCGATCGCGATCAAGAGCAGCGCGAGGTGCGCCGCGACCGGGATGATGCGGTTTTTGACCTGCATCAGGAAATGCGCATAGGCGTAGCCGGCCAGCAACAGCGACTGGAAAAACACCATCGCCACCGACCACACCGCCGGCGAGCCGCCGAGCCTCGGCAGCACCATCTTGGTGAACAGCGGCTGCACCGAGAACAGCAACAGCGCGCTGACAAAGATCGCCGACGTATAGACCACCAGCACCAGGCGGTTTCGCGCTGCGGAGGGCTCCGCGGCAGCAGTGGCCCGATCGATGGCGGCGGCAGGCGAACTCATGGGTGCTCCGGCGAAAGGTCCGGCGACCGCCGGGCGGCGCAATGGAGCACATGGCAGGAGCCGCGGCAATGCAGAGCGGCGTTACCGGTCGTTCACTTCACGCTGTGCGGGGTGCCACGAGTTCGGTATGTAATCTCACCGTCATTCCGGGGCGCGCACAGAGCGCCCCGGCAACGACAGCAAAACCGACGGGCACTTTCTTGTACCTGCCATGACTGAAACCGACGTCGTCATCATCGGCGCGGGGCATAACGGCCTCACCTGCGCGGCCTATCTCGCGCTGGCCGGCTTGCGCGTGCGCGTGGTCGAGCGACGCAAGGTCGTGGGCGGCGCCGCTGTGACGGAGGAATTTCATCCCGGTTTCCACAATTCCGTCGCCGCCTACACGGTGAGCCTGCTCAACCCCAAGATCATCGCGGATCTGAAGCTCGCCGATCGCGGCCTTCGAATCGTGGAGCGCCGCGTGCAGAACTTCCTGCCCGCACCCGACGGTTCCTATCTGCTCACCGGTCAGGGCCGCACCAAGGCCTCGGTGGCCAAGCTCAGCACGCATGATGCGGAAGCGCTCGACGGCTTCTCGCGCGAACTCGAAGCCATCGCCGACGTGCTGCGGCAATTCGTGCTGCGTGCGCCGCCGAATCTGGTGGAGGGCTTTGGCCCCGGCGCGATCCGCGAAGCCTTTAACGCGCTTGGCTCGGCCAACATCCTGCGCAGCCTCTCGCTCGAGCGGCAGCGCGACCTGCTCGATCTCTTCACGCGTTCGGCCGGCGAACTGCTGGAGGAGCGGTTCGAGCATGATTTGGTCAAGGCGCTGTTCGGTTTCGACGCCATTGTCGGCAACTATGCCAGCCCCTATGCGGCGGGTTCCGCCTATGTGATGCTGCACCACGCCTTTGGCGAGGTGAACGGCACCAAGGGCGTCTGGGGCCACGCCATCGGCGGCATGGGCGCGATCACCCAAGCCATGGCGCGCGCCGCGCGCGAGGCCGGCGCCGAGATCACGCTGGAGGCGGGCGTGCGCGAGGTGATAGTCGAAAAGCAACGCGCCGCGGGCGTCGTGCTCGACAATGGGCAAACCATCCGCGCGAAATATGTCGCCTCCAACGTCAATCCGAAGCTGCTCTATACGCACCTCATCCCCGCCGACGCGCTGGGTGAGGATTTCCTCGCGCGCATCAAGCGCTGGCGCAACGGCTCCGGCACCTTCCGGATGAATGTGGCGCTGAGCGCCCTGCCCTCCTTTACTGCCTTGCCGGGCGCAGGCGATCATCTCACCGCCGGCATCATCATCGCGCCCAGCC
>JAFAUV010000347.1 GCA_019243075.1 Bradyrhizobium sp. | reverse complement strand
CCGGCCCCGATTTACGAAAACGCAAGGTTTTCATGATCGAGACCCGCAAGGACTCCGCCGTCCACGTTTCTCTTTCTTCATCTTCACTTGTCAAACAGCCCGGGGCCGAAACCCCTCTCCCATTAAAGGGAGCCTTCTCCGCCCCCGCATTCGACGGCAAATGACAACCGATGAAGACCGGTTGTTCTTGCACTCATCAAAATGAGGAGCTTGACGGGCACGACAACTCGCCTTGGCCAAGGCCAATGCAGCGCCGCGCTCAGTGGGGCGGGTTATAGGCCTGCCCGATCTTGCTTGTCAACGGTCAATGTCAACAAATCGTCGCACCGCTCCGATTATTTTTGCGAAGCGAAGAAGCGTAGATTTTTCAGAGGCAAACGCCGTACTTGAGCCACAATCCTGCGACGTTCTGGCATACTACGTAATCATTGAATCGCCGGGTGCTAGTGGGGGCTGCCGGCATTCGTCATATGGGAAACGGCGATCCAGGATGAAGCCGTCGCCTTTTCCCGACAACCGAGCAACATCGAGAGATCTTAACCGCATCTTCGTTCGCGATTTCGGCCTCACCAGCGGCCTTTGATTGTCGGACAGGAATGCACCGCCATGTTCTCCAAGGTCCGGCGCGGCGCCGGCAACAGAGGTTCTGGCGATGATCAAGGTCTTCCCATGTGGCGAGGTGGTAATGGGGGGACTCTGGGTTGAACCACAGGACGTCACGCGGGGGCGGTTACGGACGCGAGGTCGGCATGATCGATCTCGGCCATGAGCCACCGCTGTCGGTCGACGGTTCCGAAGCCGCGGTCATCGATCGCCGCCGCGTTTCCGTGCAGTGGTTCAGCGGCACCATTCTGACCGGTCTGTGCGGTGCGGCGCTCATCGGCGGCGCCGTTTTCGCCTCTCTTGACGGCGAAATGACCTTTGCGCGCGTGCCCGAGCGGGTCGAGAGCGCGCTGCGCGGGGCGTTCGGCGCCAACGACCGCACCATCAGCCTGCACAAGAGCGACCGCCTGCCGCCGCCGGGCGAAGCCACCGCCTCCCGCAACGTGGTGCGTGTCTCCACCGTCAGCCGGGTCGGCAATCGCGACGTGATGCGGGTGCGGCCGTTCGTACGCATCTCCGGCAATCTGTCGATGACGACGAGCGACCTCTCGGCAAAGATTCCGCCCTTCAATGCGCAGCGCATGCTGACCGATGTCGGCTCGGGCGAGGCCTCCGCTTCCGATGATCCCGATGCCAATGCGGATGCCGCCGAGCCCGATGCCGAAGTGTCCTTTGTCACCAAGGATCTCGGCACGGTGCTGCCGAAGGCAAAGATTTCCGCGGTGGTCGCGCTCGACGAAGTCCTGATGCGGGTCAAGGACGCCTCGAACTGGCGCGGCAATGGCGGCGGCGTGCGCTATGCGGCGCTCGCCAGCGCCGCGGCGGATGCGACCGGCGCCACGACGCAGTCCGACATCGGCAAGATGGCCTATGCCGCCGAGGGCTCATCGCCGGATCCCTATGCCGGCTTCGAGACCCGCGTGGTGCCGGAAAATGTCACGCTGCTGCCCAAGACCAAGGATCAGGCCACCGGCGGCAATCCAACCGGCGAACGCGTCCACATGGTGAAGAAGGGCGATAGCGTTACCTCCATCCTGAGGGACCTCGGCGCGACGCCCGACGAGTGCAAGGCGATCGCGGCAACGCTCGGCCCCCGCGGCCGCGACGGCGGACTGAAGGAAGGCGAGAAACTGCGCATCCTGATGGCGCCGGCGGCTCCCGGTGCCCGGCTGGAGCCCTACCGGGTGATCATCGCCAACGACACCTCGGTCGAAGCGGTGGCGGCCCTTTCCGACATCGGCAAATATGTCGCCGTCGACGTCTCCTCGATCAACACCGTCACCGACACCGCCGATAACAAGAGCACCGACGACGACGATGACGATGACGGCTCTGGTGTCCGCCTCTACCAGAGCATCTACGAGACGGCACTGCGCAACAAGGTGCCGATGGCGGTCATCGACGACATGATCCGCGTCTATTCCTACGACGTCGACTTCCAGCGCAAGGTGCAGCCCGGCGACTCCTTCGACGTGTTCTATGCCGGCGAGGACGAAGGCTCCAACCTCAGCGACAAGAACGAGGTGCTGTACGCGGCCCTGACCATCGGCGGCGAAACCAAGAAATATTACCGCTTCCAGACCCCCGACGACGGCGTGGTCGACTACTACGACGAGACCGGCAAGAGCGCGAAGAAGTTCCTGGTGCGCAAGCCCGTCAACAATGCCATCATGCGCTCCGGCTTCGGCGGCCGCCGCCACCCGATCCTGGGCTATGTGAAGATGCATACCGGCGTCGACTGGGCCACCGCCTACGGCACGCCGATCTTCGCCTCCGGCAATGGCGTGCTCGAAAAGGTCGGCCTCGAGGGCGGCTACGGCAAATATATCCGCATCAAGCACAACAACGGCTACGAGACCGCCTATGGCCACATGTCGGCCTTCGCCAAGGGCATGGAAGTCGGCAAGCGTGTCCGCCAGGGCCAGGTGATCGGCTTCGTCGGCTCGACCGGCATGTCGACCGGTCCGCACGTCCACTACGAAATCCTCGTCAACGGCCGCTTCGTCGACCCGATGCGGGTCAAGCTGCCGCGCGGCCGGGCGCTGGAAGGCGCGATCATGACGAACTTCGAGAAGGAGCGCGACCGGCTCGATGCGATGATGAGTGGCCGCAACGGCGCCCGCGTCTCCGACGCCGGCCCGATGCAGATGAGCAACCGCTGATCGCAAAAGCCGATCGGAACAAAAACCTCCCCGCGATGCAGGGAGGGTTTCCGTTCGGGTCGAGCGTCAGCCTCAGTTCAGCTTGCGCTTCGGGATCGGCGCCTCGAACCGGGCGATCTCGGCCGTCGAGGGCGCCTTGCCGTTGAAGGTCAGGACGTTGCCCTTCTCGGAGATCGCGACCTTGTCGCCATCCTTCACCTCGCCGGCGAGGATCATCTCGGCCAGCGGATCCTGCAGGCTGCGCTGGATCACGCGCTTCAACGGACGGGCGCCGTAAGCAGGGTCCCAGCCCTTCGCCGCGAGCCAGTCGCGCGCCGCGGCATCGAGGGTCAGCGTGATCTTGCGCTCCTCGAGCAACTTCTGCAGTCTTGCGAACTGGATCTCGACGATCCGTCCCATCTCGCTCTTCTGCAGGCGGTGGAACAGGATGATCTCGTCGACGCGGTTCAGGAACTCCGGCCTGAAATGCGCCCGCACGCTCGCCATCACCTGCTCGCGCACCGCCGAGGTGTCCTCGCCTTCCGGCTGGTTCACCAGGAATTCCGAACCCAGGTTCGAGGTCATGATGATCAGCGTGTTGCGGAAATCGACCGTGCGGCCCTGGCCGTCGGTCAGGCGGCCGTCGTCGAGCACCTGCAACAGCACGTTGAAGACGTCCGGATGCGCCTTCTCGATCTCGTCGAACAGCACGACCTGGTAGGGGCGCCGCCGCACCGCTTCGGTGAGCGCGCCGCCCTCGTCATAGCCGACATAGCCCGGGGGCGCGCCGATCAGCCGCGACACCGAATGCTTCTCCATGTACTCGCTCATGTCGAGACGCACCATCGCGGTCTCGTCGTTGAAAAGATATTCCGCGAGCGCCTTGGTCAGCTCGGTCTTGCCGACGCCGGTCGGACCCAAGAACATGAACGAGCCCATCGGCCGGTTTGGGTCCTGCAGACCCGCACGCGAGCGGCGCACCGCGGTCGCGACCGCGTGCACGGCTTCGGCCTGGCCGACGACACGCTTGCCGAGGCTATCTTCCATCTTGAGGAGCTTGTCTTTTTCGCCCTCGAGCATCTTGTCGACGGGAACGCCGGTCCAGCGCGACACCACCTGCGCGACGTGGTTGGCGGTGACCGCCTCCTCCATCATCACGCCGGCATTTTGCGCGGTATTTTCCTTGGCCTCGATCTCCGCGAGCTGCTTCTCCAGCGCCGGAATCCTGCCATAGGCAAGCTCGCCCGCCTTCTGGAATTCGCCGCGGCGCTGCGCGTTGGCGAGCTCGATGCGGAGCGCATCGAGCTCGCTCTTGAGCTTCTGCGCATTCGAGAGCTTGTTCTTTTCCGCGCTCCAGCGCGCCGTCAGCGCCGCCGACCTCTCCGCGAGCTCGGCCAGCTCCTTCTCCAGCATCCTGAGCCGGCTCTTGGAGCCCGCGTCACTCTCCTTCTTCAGCGCCTCCTGCTCGATCTTGAGGCGGATGATCTCGCGGTCGAGCGAGTCCAGCTCCTCGGGCTTCGAATCGACCTGCATCTTCAGCCGCGCCGCCGCCTCGTCCATCAGGTCGATGGCCTTATCGGGCAGGAAACGGTCGGTGATATAGCGGTTCGACAGCGTTGCGGCCGCGACCAACGCGGAATCGGTGATACGCACGCCGTGATGCTGCTCGTATTTGTCCTTCAGCCCGCGCAGGATCGAGATGGTGTCCTCGACCGTGGGCTCGTTGACATAGACCGGCTGGAAGCGTCGCGCCAGCGCCGCATCCTTCTCGACATGCTTCTGATATTCATCGAGCGTGGTCGCGCCGATACAATGCAATTCGCCGCGCGCCAACGCGGGCTTCAGCAAATTGGACGCATCCATCGCGCCGTCGGCCTTGCCGGCGCCGATCAGCGTGTGCATCTCGTCGATGAACAGGATGATGTTGCCTTCGGCGGAGGTGACCTCCTGCAGCACGGATTTCAACCGCTCCTCGAACTCGCCGCGATATTTCGCGCCGGCAATCAGCGCGCCGAGGTCGAGCGACAGCAACTTCTTGTCCTTCAGGCTCTCCGGCACGTCGCCATTGACGATGCGCAGCGCCAGCCCCTCGACGATGGCGGTCTTGCCGACGCCGGGCTCGCCGATCAATACGGGATTGTTCTTGGTGCGGCGGGAGAGCACCTGAATCGTGCGACGGATTTCCTCGTCGCGGCCGATCACCGGATCGAGCTTGCCGTCACGCGCGGCCTGGGTCAGGTCGCGGGCATATTTCTTCAGCGCATCATAGGCGTTCTCGGCCGTGGCCGAATCCGCCGTGCGGCCCTTGCGCAGCGTTTCGATCGCCGCGTTCAAATTCTGCGCCGTGACACCGCCCTTGGCGAGAATCTTGCCGGCTTCGCCGCCCTTCTCCAGTGTCAATCCGAGCAGCAGCCGCTCGACGGTGACAAAGCTGTCGCCGGCCTTCTCGGCCGCCTTCTCCGCGGCGTCGAAAGCGCGCGCAAGTTCCGGCGCGAGATAGACCTGACCGGCACCACTCCCGGAAACCTTCGGCAGCTTGTTGAGCGCGTCCTCGGTCGCCTTCAGGATCGCGCGGGAATTGCCGCCTGCGCGATCGATGAGGCCGCCCGCGAGGCCCTCGCTGTCGTCCAGCAGGACTTTCAGCATGTGCAACGGCGAAAACTGCTGGTGGCCTTCGCGCATCGCCAGCGACTGCGCCGACTGGATGAATCCACGCGCCCGCTCGGTGTATTTTTCGATATTCATGTCTCGCCCTCAGCCTGCCGTTCAGCCCCGAAGGCACTGTTGCGGCATCTTCATTGGGTTTGCTCCGGCCGCGTTCAGGTTCCTCAACCAGCCAGCGCTCGTCGCCGTCATTTTTCAGGCTTGCGGCAAATGTGGGCATGGGCTCGCCGTTCCGGAAGAGGTGGGCTCACAAATTCGTGTGCGATGGCGTTGCGCCTGCCGGCGATAGGTTCGGCCGACCGGCCGGCCTGCGGAAAGCTGTGAATAGCCGCCCGGCCCTGTCGTTGCCTTGCGGGCTGGTAGCGACTAGGAAAACCGGATGACCGACGAACTTGACGAGACCTGGAACGGAGAAGACCAGCCGGCGGCGCTGCAAAGGCGGCGGCGCGCGCCCCGGGTCGTCGCCCTCGCTGCCGGCCTTCTCATCGCGGGGGCGGCCGGAGCCTTTTTCTGGATGAACACGGACAAGTTCATCCAGCTATCGGGCCGCGACCCGTCCGACGGTGCCGATGGCGCCTCCGGCGATAAGGCGATGCTGACGGACCTGCTCGCCACCCAACAGAAGACCACCGAGGATCTCGATACGCTCAAGGCGGCCGTGGAGCAGCAACAGGGACAACTCAAGTCGATCGCCGATCAGCTTGCGGCATTGAGTTCGAAGGTCGAAATGCTGCAGGCGCCCGCCGCCGCGCCGCCATCAGCCGCGGCCGAGCCGGGGCCGAGGGCGCAGCTCGCGCCAAAGGCAGCGAAAAAGCCGCCGCGCGGGGCGAAGCCGGCCGGGCCGATCTCGGTCGGCGGCGCGCCGCTGAGCACGGCGGCGGACGGCAACAGCCATTGATCCTTCGCCTGAGAGCAGGGCGGTTGCGAGGGAGAGGTGGCCGTTGCGAGGTCAGCGCCTCAATTCGGCATTACATAGGCATAGATCCGGCCGCGCGAGATCGGGGCCTCGCGGACGCGGTTGCCGTTGTTGCCGGAGATCATGATCGGATTGCCGGAAGCGTCGATGCCGGTGATGATGCCGACATGACCGCCGCCGCGCCGTCCCATCACGGCGATGGCGCCGATCTCGGGCCCGGAAACGCGATGCCCGTAGCTCGCGAACGAACTCGCCATGGCCGAGCCGGTACCTTGGTGGCCGGTCTTCTCCAGCACCATATTCATGAAGCGCGCGCACCACAGGCTGCCGCCCATGCCGCCCGGCTTGGTGCCGAGAAACTGCCGCGCCTCCATCACGAGGCCCGGCGAGCTGCCCGACGTGACCATCCCGCCGCCGGGCTCATAGGGCGTCACGCTCGCCTGCCTATCGGCATACTTCCGCAACCGCGCCAGCGCCACGCTTTGCTCGACGTGCCTGTGCTCCATGCGCGGGCGGTATGCGATGCGCGGACGAGACGCGGCTTGCGGATAAGAGATGGTCTGCGGATAGGACGCGGCTTGCGGATAAGAGGACTGACTAAAAAATTGCGGCCGCGCGAATGGCTGGCCTGCGAAGCGCTGCGGCATATGACGATATGCGTGGCGCGCATGCGTATGGCGATAAGCGCCGTGGTGAGACCTTGCAGAAGCGGGAGAAGCGGAGACGGCGAACGCCGAGGAGAGGAGAGCCAGCGCGACAAGCGGCCGGCGGGACGCAGAGAACACAACCATCATGGATCCTTCGTAGACACCCCCATTTCGATCGGCCCCAAGTCGAAGCCGACAACGGGTCGTCCGTAAAATGTGAGGATGTGGCGAGAAGAAGACAGCGGTGCAGCAATGCAGCAATGCGCTGAGCGAGGTTCAGCGGGCATTTTGACGACGAAAGATGGTCATCCCGCCGCATTGCAGTCACGAGCATTAACTGCGAGCTTCCAACTGCGCGCACGATCCCCAAAATAAGCGTGCAGCGATTTACCATCATGGCAAAGCGTAGCGTTGCGCTGGAGATCGTCCGTCAACGAAAACGGCTCACGAGAAGGAAGCTCGAATGCCCCACGCCGTCGCATCGGACAATGTCCGCCTCTATTTCGAGGAAGCGGGCAGCGGAACGCCCATCCTCTTCCTCCACGAATTCGCCGCCGACCACACCAATTGGGAGCCGCAGATGCGATACTTCTCGCGCGGCCACCGTTGCATCGCCTATTCCGCGCGCGGCTATACGCCTTCCGACGTGCCGCCCTCGGCCGAGAGCTACACTTACAAGCACTTCTACACCGACGCATTCGCGGTGCTCGACCATCTCAAAATTCCGAAAGCGCATTTCGTCGGTCTTTCGATGGGCTCCTATTCGTCGCTGCATGCGGCGATGAACGCGCCCGAGCGCGTGATGTCGATGACGCTCGCCGGCGTCGGCTCTGGCTCGAGCCTGGAGAACCTGGAAACGTTCCGGAAGACCTGCCGCGAGACCGCCGAGCAATTCGAGAAACTCGGCTCGGCGGAGGTCGCGAAGGTGACGCGCGAAGCGCCGGGCCGGATTCCCTTCCTGGTGAAGGACCCGCGCGGGCATGCGGATTTTTACGCGGCTCTGGCGCGCCACGATGCCAGGGGCTCGGCGAACACGATGCGCGGTTTTCAGGGCGGTCGGCCGTCGATCTACACCATGACGGATGCGATCAGGAAGGCGGCGACGCCCGCGCTGATCATCTGCGGCGACGAGGACGACGGCTGTGTCGAGCCGAGCCTGTTTCTGAAGAAGCATTTGCCGGCGTCGGGGCTGACATTCTTCCCGAAGTCGGGCCATGTGCTCAATCTGGAGGAGCCGGCGCTGTTCAACGAGGCGGTGGAGCGCTTCCTCGCGCTGGTGGAGGCGGGCCGCTGGGGCCCGCGCGATCCGCGCTCGGTACCGCCGCGTTAGTCCGTATTGCGAGCGCAGCAAAGCAATCCAGACTTCTTCCGCGGTGCCGGGATGGATTGCTTGGGAGCTTTCCTCCTCGCAAAGACCAGCACTACTGGCCCTGGCCCCGGGTCAACAAGAACACCCCCTGCTCGCCGAACATGTTCCAGACCCACCAGGGCAGGTTCAGCGGCACCGGACGGCCGCTGAGATCGAGCGCCACCGCGCGCTCCATCCTGACGTTGATCTCATCGCAGAGCTGCACGAAATCCTTGATGGTGCAGAAATGGATGTTCGGCGTGTCGTACCAGGTTGCCGGCAGATTTTCCGTGCGCGGCATGTGGCCGCCGATCAGAAGCTGCAGCCGCATCTTCCAGAAGCCGAAATTCGGGAACGAGACGATGGCGCGACGGCCGATCCGCAGCAGGTTTTCCAGCACGGCCTTCGGCCTCCGCGTCGCTTGCAAGGTCTGTGACAGGATCACGTAGTCGAAGGCGTCGTCGGGATAATTGACGAGGTCGGCATCGGCGTCGCCCTGTACCACGGCGAGCCCCTTGGCGACACAGCGGTTGACGCCTTCGCGCGACAGCTCGATGCCGCGCCCGTCGATGCCGCGGCTTTCGAGAAGCTGCAAGAGGTCGCCATCACCGCAGCCGACGTCGAGCACTTTCGAGCCGGGCTCGACCATGCTTGCGACCAGCCGGTGATCGCTGCGGTGCTTTTCGGTGCGCTGGGGCGTGAGGCCGCCGAGCGGCAGGGTCTGCTCCTGGAATGCCATCGCTAGCCTCCGAGGCCGCGGGCCTTGCCGGCCGATTGCAGGAAGGCGCGCGAGATGTCGAAGAACTCCGGCACCTCGAGCAGGAAGGCGTCGTGGCCGCGGTCGGTCTCGATCTCGGCGAACGACACCCGCGCGCTAGAGGCATTCAGCGCATGCACCAGGGCGCGCGGTTCCGAGGTCGGGAACAGCCAATCGCTGGTAAACGAAATAACACAGAACCGCGTCGGCGTGCCGCGAAATCCGTTGACCACCGCGCCGTCGTAGTCGGCAGCAAGATCGAAATAGTCCATCGCGCGCGTCAGATACAGATACGAATTGGCGTCGAAGC